>JBDSEC010000545.1:0-6422 GCA_039920205.1 Pyrinomonadaceae bacterium | reverse complement strand
CGGGAATGTTTTACGAGTTGAAGCAAAAGGGTAGTCTCAAACGCACGCCAGCGGTCGCGCCCAACGATAACCCTTTCGCTAGCCAGAGCGATCTCTGGATGAGATTCGACGAGACAACAAGCTTCAGCTCCATCGCAATCCGCAGCACAAAGGATCCCAGCAAATGGCGCTACTACGGTGGCTACGAAGATTTCTACATCTTTTTGGGCGATCACTGGTACCGGGAACCGGATGGGAGTGATCCAAATGCCAGCGCTTTTGTTGACAGCCAGGGCGGCGCTTCGATCTCATCTGCAATCCTCGTGAAAGGATTCGAAGGGGTTCCGCAACGGAAAGAGGATATTCCGGCCTATCTTGAGAGTTATTCAAAGGCGGCGGGTTTGCCGGTAAAGAACTCTACATTCAAAATTCTTAAGACATTTCGAACTGCCGGTGTCGAATGGTATCGCGCCCAACATGACATCAGTTATGAAGCAGGATTTGTCGAACACCTGATTGTTCAAGGCGGCTTCGACGGCAAAAGCTTCTTTGTTTTTGTTGTGAATGGATGGGGGGATGACTTTGAACGCAAACTGGTCGATGGCACCGCCGCCCTCGACTCGATCGAGATCAGAACTACCCGTTAGCATTTCGTGCGCTTCGTCTTTCAATCACGGATTGAACAAAATACATATCTATCTCGCCTTTGTTCTTGGCTGTCACCCGGCCGCGATATTCACAGTCGAAACGCCCTTTGACCAACTCGTAGGTCGCGCGGGAAATGTTAACGTGGCCGGCCACTCCGGAAGACTCCAAACGACTGGCGGTGTTGACCGTATCACCCCAAACGTCGTAGGCGAACTTTTCGGTTCCCACCACGCCCGCCACCAGATCGCCCGAGTGGATCCCGATGCGGACCTGCCAGTACGGCCGGTTCGCGGCTAGCGCATTCTCTCGCCATCCGGCGATCAGTTGTTGGATCTCCAGCGCTGCCCGAACGCAATCAACCGCGTGACTCTGATTGGCCTGCGGCACGCCGCCGACCGCCAGGTACGCATCGCCGATGGTCTTGATCTTTTCCAGCCCATGTCTCTTGGTTATCTGATCGAATTGGCTAAAGCAGGTATCAAGTTCGGCGACCAACTCTTCGGGCGTAAAGTTTTCAGCGATCTGCGTGAACCCCACAAAATCCGTAAACAGGACCGACGCGCTTTCGTAATGCACCGGTTGAACCCGCTCGGTTCTCTTCAATTCCAACGCCACCGATTCCGGCAGAACATTGCGCAAGAGTTGATCGGAGTTTCTTCGTTCCTGATTCAGGTTTTGCGCCAAGACCTGTACGATCACCCCGGTAAAGACCAGCGCGAACAACAGGTTTGACATGACATCCAGGAATCGCTCGCGATCGTTTGAATAAGCCGTGATCCATTCGGGATGCTGATATTCGATAACCGCCAACGTAACCGTAGCCACGCCAAACAAGAAAATGGCCGCGACCGTCCGCCGGGCCTTCCCCGACAGGACCACGGCCATAACTAAACCAGCAATGAAATAATAGTGCGCACCGCCCTGCGTACCGGCGTTCTTCATCGAGTTGATGAAGAGAAAGCCGATGATCATTAATACGAACGGCCAATAAAGATGCTGATACCAGCCACGACGCCGTGAAAGATAATAGAGGAGCAGAAAAACGAGGCCAGTACCAAGGTTAAGCACTAGCACGGTCATATGATCGGGCTGGTTGACCAGCGCAAAGGTGCCCCCCACATTAGAGACTCCGCTCAGTAATGTAACGGTATTGAACAGCCGGTGTTCCAGCGGAAAGGTCCGCGGATCGCCGAAAAGAGTGGAAGTAATGTTATTAAAGAGTTTAAGCACGGTTTTCGTGGTCCCACCAGGTTGCTCTGCCAGCAGGTAGTCGGACGGAACGGCGAATCCTTACACGGTTGAATGACGCGAGATCATGGCTTTGTAAGGATTTAGGTTGCGGCGCGACTAAAGGTAGAGGTCGCAAGCGGTTGGAGTTCCTGCGTTAGCAGGCTGACTTTAAGAAGCCGCCTGAAGGCGGAACTCAAAACAAGGGCCAAGCGTTAGGAGTTCCTGCGTCAGCAGGCTGATCGAAGAAGCCGCCTAAATGCGGAACTCCAAACGGGGCGGAACTCAAAACGAGTGAATTTAGCGGCGCAGGAAATAGACCACGGCGGCGACGATCAGCACCAAGCCGACAACCCCCGGGACCAGGCGACGCCACAAAAAGCGGCCGATCATTTCTTCCGCTTCAATATTCAGCGCACAAACCGGACAGCCACGTTGGCCCGGTTCCAGCAAATTCCCGCAATCGCGGCACGGTTTACGGTTCATCGGTGTCTGTTGGGGGCCCGCGCCAACTTTCGAATATCGCGATCTAAATTTGCCGCGGACGAATTGATGATTTACCCTAGCGCAATTGACCCGTAGTGTGGTCGCTTGGGCTCGGGCGCATATTAAAGCGCTCGTCCGGGCGAATGGCAAGTGTTTTTTAGGAATACCTGGCGGTTTTCAAAGAGTGCCGGCCCGGTGATGGACCCGACAGACCATGACTGAAGCAACGGGTAAAGCAGCTGATCCGTCGCCCGATCCCGGGGTGTGGCTGGATCAGCACGGCGATTATCTTTTCAAGTACGCGGTCGTTCGGCTGCGCGACGACACGGCGGCCGAAGATGCCGTGCAAGAGACCTTTCTGGCCGCGCTTAAGGCATATGAAAATTTCCAGGGGCGCGGGTCCGAACGGACCTGGCTGGTCGGCATTCTGAAACACAAGATCATCGATCACTTTCGCCGGGTCAAGCGCGAAGCCCCGATAGGCGAAGATGTCGACGAGGGGTCGGACCACCCCGAATTTTTTGAACGCACCGATCAATGGACCGGCCATTGGCATACCGAGCACGCACCGAGCGATTGGCACGCGACGCCGGAACAATTGGTCGAACGGGCTGATTTTTGGCTGGTGTTTGGCGACTGTTTGTCGCCGTTACCGCAACGAACGGCCAGCGCATTCACCTTTCGCGAAGTAGATGGGCTGACTAGTGAAGAGATCTGCGAACTACTGAGTATTTCGGTCAACAATCTCTGGGTAATGCTACATCGGGCGCGGCTGCATTTGCGCAACTGCCTGGAAATTAATTGGTTCAAACGCGATCGATGAACATGGGTCTTTACGACAAAGCTAGTCACCACGTTCGTTACTGGCTCCTGCGCCGGTTGCCGACCTGTCAGCAAACGGTTGCCAAATTGTCCGAATCGATGGAGCACCGGTTGACCTTGAGCGACCGGATCCGCGTCCAGGTCCATCTATGGATCTGCGCCTGGTGCCAATGGTATTTCGAACATCTCCACGTCATGCGCACCGCCGCGCGGGCCAAGGGGGACGAATCCTCGGACCTGGCCCCCCGTTCCACCTTGTCCGACGAAGCGCGGGAACGGATCCGCCGCAAATTGGCCGGCGGCACCTAGAAAATCATCATTTGTAAGGTTTGCTCTCTTTCGCCGACCAATAGCTGAAAGGAGTTTTCGCCTGGGCGGCAGCCGTTGAATTGGCCCCTCGCCCGACGAAACAAGCCGGCGCCAATAAAGGGTCCCGGGCGGCAAAACTTTAATGAATAATATTGAACACGACCACGGACACGCACCGAACCGATTTGCCGTGATCCCCACCCCTACGCGCTTGGACGCCGACCCTAACTACACCGGTAAAGGCGTTACCATTGCATTTCTGGATTCCGGATTTTACCCGCATCCCGATCTGCTGAACCCGGCAGATCGGATCGTGGCTTACCATGACCTAGCGGGTGAGCGCCCGGAGCTCAACGTAGCCGATCCGTCAGAATCGTGGCAATGGCACGGCACCCAGACGTCCGTCGCGGCCGCGGGCAGCGGTCATCTTTGCGATGGTATCTATCGCGGACTGGCACCGGACGCCAAGTTGGTGCTGGTCAAAGTCAGCGAGCGTGGCCGTATCACCGAAGCGAACATCGCCCGCGGATTCCGCTGGGTCAAGCAAAACCGCGAGCGCTACAACATCCGGGTGATCAACATTTCGCTGGGCGGCGACGAAGACGTGCCTTGTTCGCAAAGCATTATCGATCAGGCCGCCGAGGCGGCCGTCGCACAGGGAATAGTAGTGGTCGTCGCGGCGGGTAATTCCGGCGGCGACGGCAGTCATTCGATCCCGCCGGCCAACGCACCCTCGGTCATTACGGTCGGTGGATATCACGACAACAACCAAGTTGGTCACCAAGATCTGGACCTATATCAATCGAATTACGGCGTGACCGCGGATGGAACGGTCAAGCCTGAGGTGGTAGCCCCTGCACGTTGGGTGGCGGCGCCGATCTTGCCGGGCACGGAAAATTACGCCCGGGCCGAGGCCCTGTCGAAATTGGCCGCTGCCACGGACTATCAATTACCCGCCCTGGTCCATGATCTGGGCGAGTTGATCCAATTGCCCGCGTCGCTCGGCCGCCGGGATGCGGTGGCCCTGCGCGAATTTGTCGAAGCGACGTTGGCTGAAGAAAAGATCGTCGCTGCGCATTACCAGCATGTCGATGGAACGTCGTTTGCAGCGCCCATTGTCACCTCGATCATTGCACAAATGCTCGAAGCGAATCCGCAACTTACTCCTGGAGCCGTTAAGAGCATTCTGCTTTCGACCGCGGAACGTATCGTTGGGGCGCCCGCATTGCGTCAGGGGTATGGAATGGTGAATGCACGGCGTGCGGTCGAGTTAGCAAAGACCGAGCAGCACGCGTTGAACACGACGGGCTGCAATCCGCCCCGAATGGAAAATGGACGGCTCGTGTTTCTTTTACACGACGACACCGCTAAGAGCGCGGCGCTGGCAGGCGATTTCAACCAGTGGGAGGCCACACCATTTACTAAAGAGAGATCCGGATTATGGCGCGCTGAGGTCGAAGCGCCGGCCGCGGGCCGCTATCAGTACAAACTGGTCATTGACGGTCACCGCTGGATCGAAGACCCGAGCAACGGTTTCAAATCGCCGGACAATTTCGGGGGGCTTAACTCGGTCTTGGTGATCGGATGAAGGGTTTTTCCAACATAATTGCCCGGGTACGCTGGTTGGTCCGGCGGAAGATCTTGCTAAGCCTAGCCACTTGTCAGCAAATGGCTCCGGTAATGTCCGATTCGATGGAGCGGCGGCTGGGCCTGGCCGGTTGGATGCAGTTGCGGCTCCATCTATTGGTCTGTACCTGGTGCCGGCGCTATTTTCATCAGATCAGAATGTTGCGTCGCCTGGCGCGCGTTAAAAGGGACCCGCTAACCTCCCGTGGCTTGTCAGTTGACGCCCGCAACCGTATCACCGCCGCACTGAGCGACGCCGGAAAGCACGAGAATTAGGCAACGAACGGCGTAACTAACCGGCGAAGCAGGTGACCGCACAAAGGTCGGGATGAGACTTTTGCGAACCCCGGTTCAAGCTTCTTTAAGTCTCGCTTCTCAGGAAATACCTGATACATCCAACCCGATGAACGAGCTATTGATCACTCAGGAAGCTGGCGGCGGCGCCGCAAAATATTCTATGCGCTTTCGGAAAGGCGAAGCCTTTCCGCGCATAGAGCGGCAAAGCCGCAAAGGCAAAAACAACTCACTTCAAACTAAGCCTAAGGGAAAACCCGGCCCGATCGACCGGCTTTACTGTCGATATCGCCAATCGTAGGCCGCGGTCCTCGGCCTGGCCTTTATCGACCGCGCCCGGCGGTCCCGGGGCAACGACAATGTTCTTTTCGATCTTTGCGGCAAACGGCGAAGTTGAACTTACCGAAGCCGAAAGAACTGGTTGTCCAGCGCCAAATTCGAATAGCGATTCGCTGCGTTTTACGATCGTCTCGTCGGCATGAAGGTATGACGTCACAACCTGCGGACGGGATAGCGCAATGTCGTCCGTGATGGTCCAACTGCCCGGCGCGGAAAATTCAAACTTACGTTGAAATTTCGTCACACCGACCTCGGGCTCGTAGGCCTGGGCTAGATCTGCGATCAGTGTTAAGTGCTTGGCGTCGACCGTAAGTCCATCGATCCGGATGCGGTCCAACCGATCATAGGGTACGTCGGCAAACACGTCATGGCCACCGCCCTCTTTTCCCTGGCCCCGCCCGCCGATAACGACCGTGTTGTGGTGTTCGGTCAGCGGCACCCCGGCATAACCGGCATCGCCGGTCAGATATCTACCGTGGGACCAGATGATGAAACTTCCGGCGTCCGGATGCGCGTGGCCGCTAGAAAGCCGCCAATCGGGCATGGCTTCGAGCAATGCTTTCGTGGCGTGTCCTTCCGGTGGACCCGCCTTGAACGCAAAGGCGGTGGCATCATCCGCCCAACTCGATCGCCAATAGACTACGTCGTGATCGGCAAAGTAATGCCACTTCTCTTGCCGTTCGATCGGTACG
>JBDSEC010000544.1:0-4966 GCA_039920205.1 Pyrinomonadaceae bacterium | reverse complement strand
GGAACTGAATACCTCGACCTTATTGGTGGCACTGTGCAAGCTTGGAAATGGCCCGGTCGGCGAGCCCGGCGTGCCAAAAACGGCCGGGCCGGCCGGGGTGGCGGCGACCGTTATGGCGTTTTGTGCGGCATTGTGACCAAATACTACGCCGGAAGTTGACGTTGTCAGCTTACCTCGATTAGGGTTCAAATGCAGAAACCGGCCGGCGCCCGAGAATTTCACGATCGCTACGATATTGCCGGCCACATTGGCAGTGTTGGGCGCGGCCTCGACCGGATCTTGGGTGCCCGATTGACTATTGGTCGATGACCCCACGACCACTGTTCCGGATGGGTCAATAACATAAAGGTCATAGTCATTGGCGGACGCGCCCAGTGGATCGGACCACTGTAGAACGATCGGTGCGCTGTTTCCCGCAGTGAGAATGTTACCAGTAAATTGCCCGAAACTGTGCCAATTCCCCGTGCCAGTGAGAACACCTCCGGCGGCGCCGAAATCCACATAATCGCCTTCCCAAACGCCGGCCGTACCATCATTCTTATTGCCCGAGTTGCCCGCGGAGGAAAAGTATAGAGCGCCTGCTTGCGGGCCTACCGTTACATCATTTACGGCTTGCACAACCACGCCCCCATTGGTGTTTGAAGTAACATTGGCCGCTTGTCCATTTTGAAAAGCGGTCTCGCCAAAGTAAGAAACGTCATCGACAATTATGGTGCATCCCGCGGTTCGTAAGGCACGAATGTTCGTGGCAAACTGAGCCGGCGACGGTTTGCTGGTGGCGTAGTAAAGTTGCGCACCCGGCGAGACGTCATGAATTAATTCCAACATGGCCGTACCTTCGTCTCCGGTTCCGGCTTGACCGGCAATTACCGTCACCGGCGGCAGATCTCCGGATGCCTGCCGTGCCGCGAGCGAGTCAACTCCGTCCGAGATGACCCCGATCTTCACCCCGGCGCCGGTAAACCCGGTCGTGGATCGGAAGGTATTTGCCGCGTGGGTCGTGTCGGCTTGCGAATTCACACTTCCGGTCTCAGGTAGCGCATCACTTTCAACCGGGGGGTGGAAAAATTCCCGCACCCGGTGCGCCCGTTCGGCGAAATTTGCCGGCTGTCCGAATTGGGTAGATCGGCCCAACCAGAATGCTGGTCCAGAAGCAAATAAGAATTCCGGCTCGGCCCGGTCATTCAACATGATCTCTTGCCGGGGCATGATGAAAATCACTTCTTTCAGGCCGGCCAAGGATTCGACTTCGCCGATCGGAACGCGCGCCGTCACGCTACGAAGCTTTGGCACCTGGGCCAAGATCTCTGCTCCGATCCGTTTGAGTTCCCTAATTAGTCGAGGGGTAATTCGGGCCGTGATCTCGACCTCGACGAAGCCATTTTGGTCCACGGTGACCCCGGTTTCGATCGTGGGAACGCCTTCGGCGACCTTTTCACCGCGCTGGATCTTTGCCTGCGCTAACAAACGCGAATCTACCTTCTTCTGCGCGGCTGTTCGCGATCGCTTCTCCTGCACCAGGGCTTCGATCTGCCGGATGGCGGACGGTCGGATCGTTTGATCTGGTCCGGTAAGTTCCTGGGTATGGGAAGATCGGCTGGAAAAGAAATATGCGACCAGCACGAATCCAATGATCGCTGCGCGAAAATGCCATTTGTTCATGTTTCCTCCGGGGCTAAACGGTTCGTTCTTGGACGCCAACGGAACAACGGAAGCGCTGTGTTTCACTTTCTTGACGGTGAAACGAATGGTGTTCCAGCTAGTCAGATCCCGAACGGGAAATTTTCAAATCCAACCTACAAAGCGGAAAAATCGGACCAAATGGCTCAAATAATCTTTCGGAGGAACAATCTCGTGTAGACGCGGTCGCGATAAGTGGGGAAACCGTCGATCCGACACAATAAGTGTTTGCGATAAGTGAATAAGTCGTATAATCCCCGCCAACGTAACTGGTCATCGCTATGGCTGAGATCTCAGAAGTGACGATATTGCTCGACCGCATCAACCGTGGTGACGGAAAGGCGCCGGATGAACTTTTGCCACTGGTTTATGGCGAACTGCGCAAACTTGCCCACAGCTATTTACAGAACGAGCGGCCGGACCACACCTTACAAGCAACCGCATTAGTTCATGAAGCCTATATCCGGTTGGCTGATTGGGAGACAGTTTCGTGGCAGAATCGCGCCCATTTTTTTGCGGTGGCGGCACAGGTAATGCGCAAGATATTGGTGGATCACGCGCGGGAGAAAAAGGCACACAAACGCGATTTTGGACAAAGACTAGCGTTGGACGAGGCCATCAGCCTGCCCCAAAAAGATCAACGTGTGATCGATCTGATCGCACTCGACGAAGCACTTGAACAACTCGCTGAGTTTGACCAAACCCAGGCTAAGATCGTAGAACTCAGGTTCTTTGGGGGCCTTACGATCGACGAGACCGCCCACGCCTTAAAAATATCAACGGCCACCGTTAAGCGTGAATGGACTGTGGCCAAGACTTGGCTTTTTCGCGCCCTGAAAAACAGCAATGGCTGATCAGAATTGGCAAAAGATAAAGGACGTGTTTGTTGCGGCCTTGGAAAAGGAACCCCGCGAGCGCGCGCCCTATTTGGACGAATGCTGTGGTGGGGATCGTACATTGCGCCAGGAGGTCGAGACCCTGCTGGATGCTCACAGCGAACTCGATGACTTTATCGAGCAACCGGCTTTCAAGGTTGGCGACGTTTTTGCGCAGGACGATCAGCAACGGGAAAAGCAATTTGGCAGCTATCGCATTATTCGCGAGATCGGCGTGGGCGGGATGGGTGCGGTATTTTTGGCAGAGCGAGTTGACGGCGAATTCGAACATCAGGTCGCGATCAAGATCATTCGTCAAACCATGGTGGACAGCGATCTGGCCCGGCGGTTTCGCCGCGAACGTCAGATCCTGGCGTCGCTTAATCACCCCAACATCGCGCGACTTTTGGATGGCGGCGTAACTGAAACGGGTACTCCGTTTCTGGTAATGGAATACGTTAAGGGCGAAGCCCTAACAACCTTTGCCCAAGATCAACAGCTAGATCTTAATGCACGCTTGCACCTGTTCCTTGACGTATGTGGCGCCGTGGCTTACGCACACAGAAATTTAATCGTTCACCGCGATCTAAAGCCCAACAACATCCTGGTGAGTAGTGAAGGCGCACCCAAACTTCTTGATTTTGGATTGGCTAAGCTCCTGGATGGCGACCTGACCAGCGATGTCGCGGAAACCCAGACCGGTTTCCGGGCACTAACTCCCGCCTACGCGTCGCCCGAACAGTTTACCGGCGAAGCCATCACCACGGCCTCGGACATCTATTCTTTAGGGACCGTGTTTTATGAGTTGCTTACTAATGAACGACCATTCAATTTTGAAGGTAAGAATCTCGAACAGATCATAAGATCCATTTCGGGCAGTCAGCCGCCTTTGCCTTCTTCGGTCAAACAGCAGGATCCGAAAGCTCCGGCGGCGAAATTGGCGGGAGATCTGGACAACATTGCGCTAAAGGCCCTGCGCAAGGAGCCGGAACGACGCTATCAATCCGCGGAACAATTTGCCGACGATGTTGAGCGCTACCTGAATGGCAGGCCCGTATTGGCCCGGCCGAGCACCTTCCGTTATCGAGCGGAAAAATTCGTTCTGCGGAACCGCGTGGCCGTTGCTACCGCGTCACTGGTGGTGCTGGCAGTGTTGGCGGGCCTAGTTGCGACCGTCTGGCAATCACGAGTTGCAGCGCGCGAACGCGACCAGGCTCGACTGGCTCAAGCCCGTGCCGAACAACTCAATACCTTCCTGCAGAGCATTTTGTCCGCGGCCTCGCCCGAGGAAAAAGGCAAGGATGCCAAGGTCATTGAAGTGTTGAATGACGCCGCGCAAAACATCGACGCAGAATTCGTCGGCCAGCCCGAGTCAAAGGCGCAGGCGTTGTTGACCATTGGACAAACGTACATCCAGCTAGGACTGATGGACGAAGCCGAGAAGATGCTTCGCCCGGCCTTAAAATTGAATTTGGAACTTTACGGCGAATCTAACCATTCAACAGCGGCTTCGCAGGCCGCCCTGGCGGTACCGTTGCTCAACAGGTCAAAGTTTGAAGAGGCGGAAGGGCTTTTGAAACAAGCCATTGCTACAGAGCGCAAGTTGTCGCCCGTGGGAACCAAAAACTTGGCCTATGCGCTTGACGTTCTCGGCGAACTTTATGTGCAAACCGGAGCGTTTGATAAGGCAAAACCGTTATTGGAGGAATCGGTAAAGAGTTTCGACCGTTTGTTAGGGATTCCAAATGCCGACTCGGCGTTTGCCCGTATTTCGCTCGGGCGAGCCTACGCATATGGAGGCGACCCGGTGGGGGCCGAAAATGCCTATCGCAATTCTGTCGCCACCTTCCGGCAGTTACCCGCGCGCTATTTGATGAGGCTCGGGATTGCCTTGGTTAATTTGGGCTATTTGCTGGTTAATCAGGGGAATTACGCCGACGGAATAAGCATGATCGATGAAGCCGACAGCATTTTTGTGGCCAAACAGGGTGACTCATACCCTACCTTCGAATCAAAGAGTTATCTTTCGAATTCATATTTCTTCAAGGGTGATTTGACGCAGTCGGTGGCCTACGGAATCAAGGCGATCGCGTTGGGACGCAAACTCAAATTGGATAATACGTCCGATTTTGTTGCGGTACTCGAAAATGTAGGAACGGGATTAACACGCCGCGGGAAACCAGCCGAAGGTGAGCCGTTCCTGCGCGAGGCAGTCAAGATCACCACGGATTCGCCCGCGAAAAACGGCGTCAGTCCAGCGTTCGCCGGGTCTAGATTAGGCGAGTGTTTGGTTGCACAACGGAAGTTTGCCGAGGCCGAACCACTCCTGATCAAAAGCTCCGGGGAACTGAATACGCGTCTGGGCCCGCGAGACCCGAGAACGATCGCGGCATTCCATCAGCTCTTCCTGC
>JBDSEC010000543.1:0-3537 GCA_039920205.1 Pyrinomonadaceae bacterium | reverse complement strand
TGCGCGCCAGTTGATCCGGTAAAAAGGGCTTCTGGATAAAATTCACTTCGCCCTGCGATAAACCCGCGCGGATTACCTCATTGTCAATATATCCAGACATGAACAGCACCCGGGCGGTAGGACAATGGGTGGCTAACTTCGCAGCGGTCGCCGGCCCACTTAATCCCGGCATAATGACGTCTGTGAGAATTAGATCGATCGATTCGCCTAGGCTCGAGGCTACTGCGATCGCCGAATCGCCATCGGCGGCTTCCAATACGCGATACCCGAAAAGCTCTAAGACCTCTCGGGTCAGGTGACGCAAAACCACTTCGTCCTCCACTATCAGAACGGTTTCGGTGCCGCGCAGGTTTTCAGAGGTTTCGTCCCCTTTTCGCACTTGGTCTGCGGCGTCTTCAACCGACGGGAGGAAAATGCTGAAACAGGTTCCCTCGCCAAGCTTGCTATCGATAAAGATATTACCGTCTGATTGCTTGACGATACCGTAGACCGTCGACAAACCCAGACCAGTACCCTTGCCCGGTTCCTTCGTGGTGAAGAAAGGTTCGAAGAGGCGCGCGCGGGTGGCGGCATCCAGCCCGGTCCCGGTGTCACGGACCACCAGTGAGACGCAACGACCGGCCTTAACCGCCGGGTAATTTTCGGCCAAAGCATCATCGAATTCGACCACGCTGGTTTCGATCACCAACTCACCGCCGTCCGGCATCGCGTCACGCGCATTGACCGCCAGGTTCAAAATCATCTGCTCAACCTGAGTCCGATCGGCCTTAATACGGCATGAGTAAGGCGCCAAAACCGCCCGCAATTCAATGTTCTCACCGATCAGCCGGCGCAACATCTTCTCTACATCGGCAACCACGCCGTTGAGGTCCAGCACCGTTGGTTGAAGCACTTGTTTGCGACTGAATGCGAGCAATTGACTGGTCAGACCCGTCGCGCGCTCGGCCGCGGCGGCGATCTGCTCTTGATGTTCCCGCAGGGGATCGGCGGCATGCATCGCACGAAGCGAAAGCTGACTGTAGCCCGAAATGACGGTGAGCAGATTATTGAAATCGTGCGCGATCCCTCCGGCCAATTGACCGATCGCCTCCATCTTTTGTGACTGACGAAACTGTTCTTCCAGCCGTTTGCGCTCGCTGATGTCCCGGGCGATTCCCTGGACCGCAACCGGTACACCGCCTTCCTTAATTACCCGGGTGTTGATCTCAACCGCAACCTTGTGCCCATCCTTGGCAACGATCTCCAACTCATATGAGGTTACGTCGTCGCCGGCCAGTTTTTGGGCAAACATACTATGCGCATGCGCCTGGTACTCCGGTGCAACCACATCAATTAGGTTCATGGTCAGTGATTCCTCGCGCGAATAGCCGGTTATCCGTGCGGCGGCCTGGTTTACCGAGGTGTAGTTTCCTTGCAGGTCCTGCGTATAAATGATGTCTTGCGCGTTTTCGACCAAGTTATGATAACGATCTTCGCTTTGGCGGAGTTCTTGGGCCGCTTGCATGCCCTCGGAAACATCGACCGTCACACCTCGCGTTCCGATCGTCTGGCCGGAATCATCCTTGATCACCGACGAAGTCGATTCGACCCAGAGCACGGCGCCATCTTTGGCGATCCAACGGAACTGGCGTTTGGCTCCAATTGCTCCAGTCGCGAGATCAGCCGTGGCGCTAGCTTGGACCCGGTCGCGATCGTCCGGATGCACGATGGACAGCCAGAAGTTCGGTTGCGCAAGCCATTCCTCGACTGTATACCCAAGCAAGGTCTCAACATATTTGCTAACAAAATCCATTCGATCCGATTCAGCATCGGAATTGATCCACGTCTCAAAAACAACACCCGGGACATTGGCGATAATATTGTTTAGTCGCATCCGCTGATGCTCGATCTCCAAGCCTTGCCGGCGTTGCCGGTCGTTCGCCTCATTCCGGTCCGATACGTCGCGAATTACCCCCAGCAGGTTGCCGTTGGGCAATGCCGTGGCGATCACTTCCGCGGCAAAGAACGAACCGTTTTTTCGCCGGATCAGCCATTCGCTTTCATAATTAGAGGTAGCAACCACTTCGCGAAATGCGGCCCGGAGATCAGGCCGTTTCGCCATCGTCACAATGTCGGTGGCGTGAAGACCCGTCATTTCTTCGCTCGTGTATCCGATCATCCGGCACATGCTCGGGTTCGCTTCCAGATAATAGTCATCCGGATCGGCGGTAATGATCCCGTCAGGGGCGTACTCGAAAACCGCCTGGTAACGGCTCTCATTCTCTAAGGCGTTTCTTAATATCATTTCCGCTTTGCTGCGCGACCGTTGGAGCGAGGCGAACAGTAGAGTGAGGGCGGAACCGATCAGAAGGAGCATTCCTAGATCGTCGATCTGGTCCAGAGTTGTGGGCCAGAACAAATGAGGTGGCGTCAAGAAAAAGTAATCGGCCAGTAGAACGCTGAACCCGACTGAAACCAATCCCGGTCCGAGGCTCCCATACCAGGCGACGAAACCGATCGCAAGAAAATAGGGCGCGACCGGATAGCTGTCACCCACCGGCCAAAATAGTCGTGTTGCGGCCGCTACTGCGGCCGGGGCAAGCACCGCCAGGGAGTAAGCAATGGTACGCGCGAGTGGTGGTTTTACTTTCATTTCTACTCTCAAATATGGAATAGACTGAATGTCGGCCTACGCAGGTATCGAAGTGTCACGGCGCCATGCTGTGAAATCGAGGAACGGTAGTCTCGCAGCCGGAAAACACTCCGTCTGTGCGGCAACCCACATACGCAAAAAGGTTGCGATGGATCCCTGGTTAATTAGATTCTGTCCATAATCGTACAGACGGCCGACCAGCCAACCCTTTAGGCTTCCCCAAAATGGGGTTTGTTTATGGACGGTCAAACGTACGATTCCTATAGCTTAAGTGAGACTCGCGATCTGATCGTGGCCCTCCGTGATAGCGTATTTGACGGCCAGGTGGGTGAATTGGCAATTGCCCTGGGTCGGCCCGTTGATGAAGTGGAAGGCTGGGCGGATGGCACGTTTCCGATTGACGATGAAGGGTTGATAAAGGCTCGGGGAATCGCAGACCGAGCGGCCTCGCGGATGGTTAAAGGCACTAGTGGCGGTTAGGACGGACTTACATTCGAACGGTAGCCGCGACATCACCCGTGAGGGTGATGGGCGCGAGATGTTCAGCCTGCGCCGGTTGCATCTATATGTACTTATTAGAATTACGAATGACAATTAACCATAACTTAACTTGCACGGGAACCTAGACCCTTTGCTAAAATTGGCGGATGTATTCGACACCCCCGCCCCAGCCGTGCCGGTCCTGTGGGAATAAAGAGATGGTTCGTTCGCGGCGGCGCGGTCTGCTTGATTGGATATGTGGTCTGATCGGTTTAAAGCCGTTTCGCTGCGTTGCGTGTTTGAAGCGTGGTTATCGGCGTAAAGCGGGCCTGTTCGGTTAAGTACGCACCCAGGCAAGAAGGGGCGGTCTCATTTTATTTTCTCCCGTTGTCCCGCTTATCTGCACCGGCCGAAGACGAAAGATC
>JBDSEC010000542.1:0-2682 GCA_039920205.1 Pyrinomonadaceae bacterium | reverse complement strand
ACTGAGGCTCTCATCCTTACAACTCGGTCGCAAAGCTATTTTGTTGTTGACTCGAATTAATAATCCGAATATAAGATTCGCTACGGCTGGGGCGGCAAATTCCCCTGATCCCAAATCCGGGGGATTCCGCTGCTCGTTCGGGAGCGCTTAGCTGAAAAATCGAATTGGGTTAGCACTTTCATGAAAAAGCAAAATTCCCGGGCATCTTCCCGGGTCGGATCCCGGGAAAAGCCGGTGCTGGTTTATCAGAATGCACGCGCTTCGATCCGGGACCGCGTTAATGATCTGCTGTCGCGCATGTCGTTGGACGAGAAGGCCGCGCAGATGATGTGCGTCTGGCAGGACAAGGCGAAAACGCTGGTCGATCCTCAGGGAAATTTCGATTTAAAGAAAGCTCGCAAAGCATTTAAATCCGGTCACGGTATCGGACAGGTCGGCCGGCCGAGCGACGCCGGCAGTACTCCCGAAGAACCCAGACGCGGAAAGGGAGCGCGGGGCCAGGCGGAATTGACCAACGAGATCCAGAAATTCTTTATTGAAACTAGCCGGCTCGGCATCCCCGTGATCTTTCACGAAGAATGCCTGCATGGCCAAGCGGCCGTGGACGGTACCAGTTTTCCACAACCGATTGCCCTGGGCGCGACTTTCAATCCTGAATTGGTCGAGGCGCTCTATGCCATGACCGCCCGCGAGGCGCGTTTGCGTGGAACGCACCAAGCATTAACTCCGGTGGTTGATGTGGCGCGCGACCCACGTTGGGGCCGCGTCGAAGAGACCTTTGGTGAAGATCCGTATTTAGTTTCGCGCCTGGGTATCGCCGCGGTGCGCGGATTTCAGGGTGACGCCAAGTTTAAGAAAAAGGATCGCGTCATCGCCACGCTCAAACATTTTGCCGCGCATGGTCAACCTGAATCCGGAATGAACTGCGCGCCGGTAAATGTTTCCGAGCGGGTGTTGCGCGAGACGTTCTTGTTTCCCTTTAAAGAGGTGTTCGCGAAGGGCGGCGCCATTAGTGTGATGGCTTCGTACAACGAGATCGACGGCGTTCCGTCGCACGCCAGCCGATGGTTGCTGCGCGATGTGCTGCGCAAAGAGTGGGGCTTCAAAGGCTTCATCGTTTCCGACTACTACGCCATTTGGGAGCTCGGCTATCGCCCGGATACTCATGGGCATTTCGTCGCGAAGGACAAGCAGGAATCTTGCCGTTTAGCGGTCGAGGCCGGTGTGAACATCGAACTGCCCGATCCGGACTGCTATCTGAAATTGGTCCAGTTAGTGCGCAGCGGCGTGCTTAAGGAAAACCAACTCGACGAGTTGGTTGCGCCGATGCTTGAGTGGAAGTTTCGGATGCGATTATTCGACGATCCGTACGTCGATCCCGACTTGGCTGAATCCGTCGTGGGTAGCGAGGGGAACCGCGGATTAGCCCGACAGAGCGCGCAGGAAGCGATCATTCTGCTGAAGAACGAAGGTGATTTACTGCCGCTCAAAGCCAACAATATAAAGAAGATCGCCGTCGTGGGTCCAAACGGTAACCGCAGTCTGTTGGGTGGCTACAGCGGCTTTCCCCGTTTCGATTCGACGGTCTTTGAGGGAATCAAAACCCGGGTAGGCGATCGCGCCGAAGTGGTTTTCGCCGAAGGCTGCAAGATCACCAAGGGCGGCTCGTGGAACATAGACGAGGTTATTCCCGCCGACCCGGATGAAGATCGCGAATTGATCCAGGAGGCAGTCGCGGCGGCCCGGGATGCCGACGTCATCGTGATGGCATTGGGTGGAAACGAACAGACCTCGCGCGAAGCCTGGAACCTAAATCATTTGGGCGATCGCACTAGCTTGGACCTGATCGGCCGTCAAAACGAATTGGTCCAAGCCATGCTGGCTTTAGCGAAACCGGTCGTGGTCTTTCTCTTTAATGGCCGTCCGCTTTCGATAAACCTTTTGCACGAAAAGGTTCCCGCGATCTGCGAGTGTTTCTATCTGGGCCAAGAGACCGGTCACGCCGTGGCCGATGTACTATTCGGCGACTTTAACCCGGGTGGCAAGTTGCCCATCAGCGTCCCGCGCTCGGCCGGGCATCTGCCAGCTTTCTACAACTACAAACCATCGGCGCGGCGCGGTTATCTGTTCGACGACGTATCGCCGCTCTATGCGTTTGGTTTTGGACTTAGCTACACCACGTTTTCTCTGGACCGCATCCGGTTGAAAAAGAAAAAGATCGGCCGGAAAGATTCTACTCAAGTGTTGGTCGACGTGATCAACACCGGCAAGCGTGCCGGTTCCGAAACGGTGCAGATGTATTTGCGTGATCTGGTCAGCTCGGTCACTCGGCCAGTCAAGGAATTGAAGGGCTTTCGCAAGGTCTTTCTTGAACCCGGTGAAACCACGACGGTCGCGATCGATATCGCGCCCGAGCATTTAGCTTTTTACGACATCGACATGAAATACACCGTCGAACCAGGCGAGTTCGAGGTAATGGTCGGAACCTCGTCGCGCGACGAAGACCTGAGGAAAGTCAAATTAATAATTAATAATTAATAACGGCGCGGCAATTAGTAGTGAACCATCAATGGAAGCGATGGAGCCGACGTGCCATGTTCCTGAAACGTTCTTAATTATTCATTGTTAATTATTAACTATCCCTTGCTTTTTCAGATCCGCGTTTATCCGCGTAAATCCGCG
>JBDSEC010000541.1:0-16577 GCA_039920205.1 Pyrinomonadaceae bacterium | reverse complement strand
TCGTTGGAGTGGTGGACACGATCGATCTGTTCGATCAGCCGACCGTAGCGGTAAAGCAATGAGCGCAAATCCAGATCATGCCCGCGAGTTGGCGCGGCGCATCGCCGCGCGATTGAGCGCGAATCCGGCGGCCGCGAGTTCCGGCACGCCGGGTGATCTTTCGGTGTTGCGTTCGACCCTCGCGGAAATTCGTCAACGGTTGGACCGCATTGAAGCGCAGATCACGCCGGGTAGTAACTCATCCGCACCTCCGACGGCCGCGTATTCACCCTGGACCCCACCTGCCGTGCATGCCAGCCAAGAGCGTTTCGATGTCGAGGAAGCCGCGGTGACCGACCTGGTCAATTATTTTGAATCGTCGAAGAAATGCGATATGGAACCGGGCAATAAACCTTGCGACCATTGCTCGATGTGCAGTTCACGCGGATTCTAAGTCGATACCTCGCACTAAACCTCAAAATGACTTACGCTTTTTCTTCCTTTGCGTCTTCGCGGTTCTTGGCGTCTTCGCGTGAACTATACTCTTACCAAGATGGCCTATTCGGGAGAGAGCGATTTCAGGCAATGCTTCTCGGCCCTTCGCGGCGACGAGCAGATACGGTCGGGGAAACTTTCATGATCAGCGATGAAGTCAGAACCGGGAGCGGTAGCGACTGGGTTCTTTTCGTGCCAAAAGGCGCCTTAACACAGCTAACCCAGTCGCTACCGCTCCCGGTTCTGACTTCATTCCGTCGAAGTTTCTAAGAAGCCGCAAATTGCCGCAAAGGCGCAAAGAAGAATGGTTGAATTGTTTGGCGAGATGATGTTGTGCAGGAAGTAATTGTAATTGGTGACGCAACGCGTTTGGAGTTCCTGCTTTAGCAGGCGGTCTTGGCCTTTAGGCCGCGTTCGGCCTGCTAAAGCAGGAACTCCAAACGTTGGAACTCAAATTTCAGGAAGAGAGTTGAAATTGTGCAAGAAGTAATCGTAATTGGTGGCGGGTTCGCGGGCGTGGAAGCTGCTTGGCAGATCGCGCAATGCGGAGTGCCGGTGCGCCTTTTCGAAATGCGCCCGGTCGTCGGTACGCCCGCGCACCGTACAGATAAGTTGGCCGAGATCGTCTGCTCGAACTCGCTAAAATCCGACGAAGTGGGCACTGCGCCTTACTTACTCAAAGAAGAATTGCGGCGCGGTGGTTCGGTGGTGATGAAGGCCGCGGCCGAAACGCGCGTGCCGGCCGGCGCCGCGTTGGCCGTGGACCGGCATAAATTTGCCGACCTGATCACTGCCACCTTGGAACAGCATCCGTTGATCACCATCGACCGGAGCGAGATCATGGCGATACCGGAAGACGGCATCGTCGTGATCGCGACCGGCCCCTTGACCTCGGACGCGCTAACGGCCGACATCATGCGTTTCACCGGCAGCGACCAACTCTACTTTTACGATGCCATCGCACCCATCATCGCCGCCGATTCGATCGACATGAACATCGCCTTTCGCGCGGCGCGATACGACAAGGGCGGAGACGATTACATCAATTGCCCGTTTTCGGAGGAAGAGTACGCGGTCTTTCACGCGGCCTTGCTCGAGGCCAAGAGCGTCCCGCTCCACCGCTTCGAAGAGACCCGCTGGTTCGAGGCCTGCCTGCCCATGGAAGAGCTCGCCCGCCGGGGCGAGGCCACGCTCCGTTACGGCCCCATGAAACCCGTCGGCCTGGTGGACCCCCGCACCGGCGAACAACCCCATGCGGCGGTACAACTGCGGCAAGAGACGGTCTTGGCCGATGCCTACAATATGGTCGGATTCCAGAACCATCTGCGTTACGGCGAACAGGAACGGATCATCAAATTGATCCCCGGCTTGGCCAACGCCGAGGTGATGCAGTTCGGCCAGATCCACCGCAACACCTATATTTGCGGACCGCGCATCTTGAACTCAACATTGGAGGTGAAGGCCCGGTCGGGTCTGTTCTTTGCCGGTCAGATCACCGGCGTCGAAGGGTATGTCGAATCGGTCGCGTCCGGATGGCTGGCGGGGTTAAATGCCGCGCGGCGGGCGTTGGATCAGCCTATGATCGCCGCCCCGGAATCGAGCGCCATCGGGTCCCTGGCCCGGTATGTTTCGTCCGCGGATACCAAGAATTTCCAACCAGTCAATATCACCTTCGCCCTGCTGCCTCCGGTTCCCGTCGAAATGCGTAAGAAAGTGAAGCGCAAGCGCGAACGGCATGCACTTCAGGTCGAACAAGCCTTGAAAGTCTGGGATGAATGGTGGGCGGCGAGTAATATGACTATCGCAGCCGCCGGTTAAGGAAATTTCCGATTGACCAATCGGCGATTTGTTGCATCAAACCCAGAGCCACGGCTTTGGATCGCTATTTCCTAGTAATCTTTTTCCTCCGGCGGACGTATATTAATTTGAGATCTGGTCTGTTCGTATCTGCGCGACCCGGTAACTTGCTCGTATCATGAAGTTTTTTGCTCCAAATCGGACGTTTCGACGCTTGGCGGCATTAGGCCTAATTGCCTGGCTTGGAGCATTACCGGTGATCGGCCAATCCGGACGAAACAAACAGCCGGCGCCCGATCCCAAGAAAACGACGAAACCGCGGCCTCCAACTGGTGCCACCATTCTGCCCGCCACCGCCAAGCCAAGTCCCACGCCGCCGGCTGGCGATGAGGTAAACCCGGAAGATATCGTCCGCGTCGCCGCCAATTTGGTGACGGTACCCGCGTCGGTGGTGGACAGCAGCGGGCAAGCGATCACGGACCTTACCCTGCAAGATTTTGAACTAATGGTCGATGGCGAGGCCAAATCGATCACTGAATTGCAGCGCTCAGATGCGCCCGTTCGATTGGCCCTGCTATTCGACAATAGCTCGAGTTTGAGCAAGGCCCGGGAATTCGAGAAACAGGCGGCGATCCGTTTCTTTCGTCGGGTAATGCGTAAGCAGGATCAGGCTTCGGTTTATAGCGTTTCCACCAACACTGACCTGGTTCAACCAATGACCGGCAATACCAAGTTGCTAGTGCAGGCGATCGAGAATTTCGGTTCAACCGAGGGGGCTACGTCTTTGTTTGATGGGATTGTCCTGGCGTCGCAAGATCTCCACCAACAAAGCGGCCGCCGAGTGATCGTGATCGTTTCCGATGGCGATGACACCGTTAGCGACACAAAGTTCGAAGATTCTGTCCGCACCGCGCAAGCCGCCGATTGTCAGGTCTACGTGGTGCAAACGACAAAAATCGAGAACGCCGCCATCACCGGGAACGCGGTCGGCAGTGCGAATCTTCGCGCCCTGGCGGCCGAACGCCGTATGGAACAGCTAACTAATCAGACCGGTGGTACTGTTTACGCCCCCTATTCAACCAAGGAATTGGACCCCGCCTTTACCCAGATCGCGGCCGATCTGGCTCAACAATATATTCTCAGCTACTACCCCCAGGACGAAAAATTCGACGGGCGTTATCGGCAACTAACCGTGCGCATTCCCACGCGCCAAAACGTCAGGATTCGCTCACGCAAAGGCTACTACACCCCCAAGGGCTAATTCGGGTCGAAAACACTAAATTGCGTGCTCCAAAATACTTGTTACTTCGGGTGCATTGGTCCTATTATATTAGTCGTACAAATAGCTGAGAGATAGTTGTATTACATTGACGCCTTTCGGTTACGGTTCGAATCGGTGACTTGGATTCCCCAAATTCCAAGAAGCCACCTTATTAGTAGATTCCAGAACCCGGCCTGGAAAGTTGGCGAATATTGGACCATTCGCTTGGATCCACATACCGGTACGGCAGCAATCGTTACCGGTTGCTCGGCTTACGCCGTTCGCAGGAGCTAAAATAATGACCCAAACAACTCACGCTCTTTCTCTTAGATTTTCCCTTTTCCTTTTTGTCGCCGTGCTTTGTGCTTCTGTGTCGACTTTGGACGCGGCCAGTACCAACACGTTAAGGGGATCGCTTAACACCGTGATCGGCATTGGACCGACCTCGATCGTGACGGGTGATTTCAATGGTGACGGCAAATTAGATTGCGCCACCGCGAATCAAGTGGCTAATACAGTAACGGTCGTTTTCGGAGACGGTGCCGGTAACCTTGGCTCTCTGACGAATTATCCGGTCAGCAACCAACCGGTTCAGATCTTGGCCGGGCAATTCACCAACGATACCTTCCTTGACTTGGTTACGATGAGTCAGGGCGCGAGCAATTTGAACTTGTTGACCAACAACGGTACGGGGGGATTTACCGTCACTAACATTGCGGTCGGCTTTGTCACCAATTGCCTGGCCGCGGCGGACTTTAACAATGATGGCCGTACGGATATCGCGGTGGCTAGTAACACGGCGAATTTGATCGGGATCTTGTTAAGGGATCCGGCGGGCGGTTTTAACGCACCAACCCTGACCGAGATCTCGAATACGGCAACCACTAGTATTGCCGCTGGGCTTTTGAACGCCGATGGTAATTTCGATATCGTCGTCACCAACAATGGGACCGGAGGCCTCTCCGTGTTGATCGGAAATGGATCGGGTGGATTGGCCCCGCCCATAACCTATACGACCGGTGCAAATTCCTTTCCCAACCGGATCGCGCTCGGCGATTTTAATGGCGACACAAAGTTGGACGCGGTCGTGGCATTGAACGCTGGCACCAACCGGATCGCGTTTTTAGCAGGCGACGGGCTCGGAACTCTCGCCGCACCGGTGACGTTCAACATTGGAAGTGAAACGGCGGGCGAAGTGGTGCTGCGGGATGTGGACGGCGATAACAAGCTTGACATCTTATTGCCGTCAAATGGCAGTTGGATTCGTATTCTTTATGGCAACGGCACCGGTGGGGTAACGGTTCAGAAAACGTTCCTCACGTCTTCTGGTCCGCGTTCCGTTGCAGTGGGTGACTTCAATGGCGACGGTTTGGTTGACCTTCCAGCCGCTTGTTACGGAACCGGCCTCGTCTCCATGCTGCTGAATCAAGGTGCGGGGAATTTCTTATCGCCGCCGCGAATAACGACGGATAGCGGTGCCTTGCATTTCGCTGACTTTAATAGTGATGGCAAGCAGGATCTGGTGATCGACTCAAGCACGGTTGCTGCCAAAGGTGTTCGGTTCGGCAATGGGGACGGGACTTTTCAAGCGCCGGTGAATTTCAATCCACCAAATTTCTTCACCGACATGATCATCGGCGATGTCAATAATGACAACAAGCCTGACATTATTACCAGTGGAGGCGCGGGCATTTCGGTTTTGATCAACAACGGCAGTGGAGGCTTTCCGACTACGATCAATATTTCAACCACCGTGGGCAAATTAGGTTTGGGTGACTTTGACGCCGACGGCAAGGTTGACCTGGTGATGGGCTTAGGCGCTGCCGCAAGCCCGAATTTGCGTATTTACAAGGGCGATGGTGCGGGCAATTTCGCATTGGCTAGCGGAGAGACCATTGCTGGTGGCGTGGGAGCCATGACCGTTGCGGATTTCAATAACGACGGAAAGCCTGATCTGTTCATCCACGCGTCGGCGTACACAGTTCGCATACTCACCGGAGTAAATACGTTTGGCCCACCCGTGAGTTTGGTGTCCGGCGGATGTACCGCGACGGGACCGAGCTCTAATGCGGAAATGCCGATTGTGGCCGATTTTAACCATGATGGAAAGCTTGATGTTGCGGCATTGGCTGGCTGCGGCAACGGCAACAATTTTGCGATTTACGCGGGTGACGGCACCGGCAACTTTTCCATCTTCGGTTCTTTGTACACTCCTCCATTTCCCAACGGCGCTTTGGTAGCTGATTTTAATCGCGACGGCAACTTGGACATCGGTACTATCAGTACGGGCCAATATGGCGTGGCCTATGGAAACGGCTCCGGGCAATTCACCGTCAGAAGTTACGCCATCGGTGATGGGTTCCAATATGCGGCTGCGGCGGATATTACCAGCGATGGTGTCCCCGACGTAGCCTTTAATTACGGCGGCGTTTACACCTTGTTGAGCCGCCCGCAGGCTCAGGGGAAGATCACCGCCGATTTTGACGGTGATGGCAAGACCGATCTTTCGGTGTTCCGTCCGTCCAACGGCACCTGGTATGTTCTGCGTAGTTCGGACAACACCTTCTATGGCGTGCAGTTCGGATTAAGCGGCGATCGGCCCGTTCCCGGTGATTACGACGGCGACGGCAAAACTGACTTGGCCGTGTTCCGCACGGGCGATTGGTATGTACTGCGGAGTTCCGATGGCGCGTTCATTTCGCAGCATCACGGTAGCCAGGGTGATATTCCGGTGGCCGCGGATTACGATGGAGATGGACTGACCAACTTTGCGGTCTTCCGTCCCTCCACGGGTTACTGGTACACCTCCACGAATCCGCAGATCAACTACGGCGCCGTGCAATGGGGTGCCGCTGGCGACATTCCCACGCCGGCGGATTTCGACGGTGACGGAAAGGCCGATGTCGCGGTCTTCCGGCCGAGTGGTGGGAATTGGTATGTGCTGGAAACCACCGCAGGATTCTTCCAGATCCAACACGGCATAAATGGCGATAAACCGGTGCCAGTAGATTACGACGGCGACGGCCGCGCCAACATCGCGGTCTTCCGTCCGGCGAACGGCACTTGGTACCGGTCGACCGATCCGTTAACCAATTACGGAGCGATCCAATGGGGCGCGGGCACCGACGTGTTGGTTCCGGGTTACTACGACAGCGATAACAATGCCGATGTAGCCATTTTCCGCGATGGTACGTGGTACATCTTTTACAGCAGTTCCAACACGTATTCGTTCTTTAATTTTGGCACCGCAGGCGACATCCCGATCCCATCGGGATTTGTGCCATAACTATTTTGTGCCCGGCCGCCAATTTGCGCATGTTGGCGGCCGATCTGGCTCAACAATATATTCTTAGCTACTACCCCCAAGACGAAAAATTCGACGGGCGTTATCGTCAGTTGACCGTGCGCGTTCCCACCCGTCAGAATGTCAGGATTCGCTCACGCAAAGGCTATTACACCCCCAAAGGTTAGAGACAGCAGAAAAATATTTGTTTTGTGTTCAAAAATGCTTGTTACTTGGGCCGAAGTGGTCCTATCCTATTACTTGTAGATATAGCTAAAAAACATTATCGCTCCATAACACTGTTTGGTTATGGTTCGATTCGGTGACTTGGATTCCCCAAATTCCAAGAAGCCACCTTATTAGTAGATTCCAGAACCCGGCCTGGAAAGTTGGCGAATATTGCACTATTCGCTTGGATCCACCTACCGGTACGGCGGCAATCGTTACCGGTTGCGCGGCTTACGCCGTTCACAGGAGCTAAAATAATGACCCAAACAACTCACGCTTTTTCTCTTAGGTTTTCCCTTTTCCTTTTCGTAGCCGTGCTTTTTGCCACTGCGACAACTTTAACCGCCGCCAGTACGAACACCTTACGGGGATCGCTCAACACGCCCATCGGAATTGGACCGACCTCGATCGTTACGGGTGATTTCAACGGTGATGGAAAGTTGGACTCGGCAACCTCCAATTTGGTAGGCAATGCGGTTGGCGTTGTTTTGGGCCAGGGAGACGGCAGATTCTTTCCCGCGATCAATTACCCCGTTGGCAGTCAACCGACCCAGATCGTCGCGGGACAATTCACCAACGATTCGTTTTTGGACCTTATTACGGTGAATCAAGCGTCGGGCAACATCAGTTTGCTGACCAATAGTGGCGCCGGAGTGTTTACCGTCACGTCATTTTCGACGACGTTCACCGCGAACAGCATTGTGGCCGCTGATTTCAACAATGATGGGTTCATGGATATCGCAATTGCCGGAAATTCTGCAAACCTGATCGGTGTAATGCTGCGAAATCCTGCGGGCGGTTTTAACGCCCCGTTTCTTAATGAGATTCCGAATGCCAACCTCGCCAGTTTGGCGGCCGGATTGATGAACGCCGACGGCAACGTCGATCTGGTGGTTTCCAATTTGAATTTGAGCCGGATATCGGTACTGACCGGCAACGGGGCGGGTCAATTTGCGGCGCCGGTACATTTCCCCACCGGCCAGGGCAGTCAACCTAACCGGGTGGCGGTGGGCGACTTTAACGGCGATACCAAAACGGATGTCGTGGCGATCGTGAATTTGCCAACATCACGGATCGAATTTATGGCGGGTGACGGGGCCGGTAATCTGGCCGCCCCGATCAACTTTGCGCTTGGCGGTAGTGATGCCGCGACGCACGTCGCGCTCAGCGATGTCAGCGGAGATGGAAAACTAGACATTTTGATCGCCTGTAATGGTAGCAATGTGGTCCGGGTTATGTACGGTAACGGAACCGGTGGAATAGCGTCGCAAAAGACCTTTATGCTCACTATACAACCGCGCGCGGTTGCGGTGGGAGATTTTAATGGCGACGGTTTGATGGATCTGACCGGCGTTAGTGAAGGAACCGGCACTATCACCATGTTGTTAAATCATGGCGGCGGCGATTATCTGACGCCAAAGCAAGTGTCGAACGATATCAGTCGGCCATTTTTCGCGGATTTCAACGGCGATGGCAAACAAGATCTGTTAGTGGATGCTTCGCAGGTCGCGCAACAGGGGGTTCGGTTGGGGAATGGCGACGGCACATTTCAGGCTCCGCTGGTGTTTTCCGCGCCTAATCGTGGGACCGACCTGATCATCGGCAATGTCAACAACGACAATTGGCCGGATGTGGTCACCTGTGGCGGCGCTGGCATCTCGGTACTGGTCAATAGCGGCAGCGGGACCTTTGCCACCACGAACATTACTACGTCCGTGGGAAAACTCGGCTTGGGCGACTTCGACGGAGATGGCAAACCAGACCTCGTCATGGGACAGGGCGCCTTGATCAGTCCTAATCTGCGGATCTACAAAGGCGACGGCGTGGGCGGCTTTTTCTTAGTCTCAGGCGATACGCTCGTCGCGGGCGTAAGTTCGATCAAGGTGGCGGATTTCAACAACGACAACAGTCCAGACCTATATTTGCACTCAGGCACGGGTTATATCGTCAAAATGCTTACTGGTGCCAATACTTTTGGACCGGCCGTTAATGTGAGTAGCGGAGGCTGCACCGCAAACAGCGGTTCATTTGTGGGCGAAACCCCGCTTGTTGCGGATTTTAATCATGACGGTAAATTAGACGTGGGCGCGCCCGCGACCTGTGGGAACGGTAACAACTTTGCGATCTTTGCCGGCGATGGTGGCGGTAGTTTTACCTTGTTTGGAAATTTGTATAACCCGCCCGTCGCGACGGGATCAATTGCGGCAGATTTTAACCGTGACGGCCAGATGGACGTGGGCTCGATCTGCTACGGCGAATATGGCGTGGCGTACGGCAATGGCGCCGGTCAATTCACCGTCACGAGTTATGCGATCGGTGGGTCAACTGCGTTATCGGCGGTGGCTGATATTAACAGCGATGGGGTGCCAGATGTGGCTTTTTCTGGCGCGGATGGAAGCGTTCCGGCTGGTACCTTTACATTGTTAAGTAGGGCCCAAGGGCGCGGCCGTAATACGGCAGACTTTGATGGTGACGGCAAGACCGATCTGGCCGTGTTCCGGCCGTCGAATGGGACCTGGTACGTGTTGCGCAGTTCGGACAACACCTTCTATGGCGTTCAGTTCGGGTTGAGCGGCGACAAACCGGTTCCCGGCGATTACGACGGCGACGGCAAGACCGATCTGGCTGTGTTCCGCACGGGCGATTGGTATGTGTTGCGCAGTTCCGACGGCGCGTTCGTTTCGCAGCATCACGGTAGCCCGGGCGACATTGCCGTACCGGCCGATTATGACGGAGATGGATTGACCAACTTTGCCGTCTTCCGTCCGTCCACGAGTTATTGGTACACGTCCACGAATCCGGCGGTCAATTACGGAGCCGTGCAATGGGGTGCGACGGGAGACATTCCCACGCCGGCGGATTACGACGGTGATGGAAAGGCCGACGTCGGGGTCTTCCGGCCGAGCGGCGGTGCGTGGTATGTGCTGCAAACCACTGCCGGATTCTTCCAGATCCAGCACGGCATAAATGGCGATAAACCCGTTCCGGTCGATTATGACGGCGACGGCCGCGCCAACGTTGCGGTCTTCCGTCCGTCCAACGGCACTTGGTACCGATCGACCGATCCAGCAACCAATTATGGAGCGATCCAGTGGGGCTCCGGCTCGGACGTATTGGTCCCGGGTTACTATGACACGGACAATAAGGCTGATGTAGCAATTTTTCGGGATGGTACCTGGTACATCTTCTACAGCAGCACCAATACCTATTCGTTCTTTAACTTCGGCACGACGGGAGACATTCCGATCCCGTCGGGATTTCTGCCCTAGTGAACGGTGCGAATTGTTAGCTGGGCTTAGTCATGGCGTTTTGAATGATGGGCCAATAGCCCGATAGGAAGTATTTATGTTTGGCACTAAACGAACCTCTTTGCTGACGATCCTTAGTTTGATCTTTGGTCTGCTCTGCTTGAGTGCTTACGCACAGCCCGGCCTGGCACAAACGAACACCCTACTTGCACCAAGAAATTGGACGGTGGGCCTGGGACCGTATTCATTGGCTAACGGTGATTTTAATGGAGACGGCAAGTTCGACACGGTCACGGCAAATTATGTCAGTAACAATGTGTCGTTCGTTTTCGGTGATGGCACCGGCAAGTTTTCTGACCTGGTCGCATACACGACCGGTGATCGGCCTCGCTTTGTGTTGGCCGCGGACTTTAATAACGACACTAAACTGGACGTCGCTGTTGCCAACTTGAACTCCAACAATTTTACGATCATGACCAATAACGGAACGGGCACCTTCACGTTGGCCTCGTATCCGTCGGGGTTTTCACCCTCGCAGCTGGCGGCCGCCGATCTCAATGGCGACGGCAAGCTGGATGTAGTAAGCGTAAACGAAGCCGCCAATACTCTTAATGTTAGCTTGGCGGCGCCAGGTGGCGGTTTTGTCGCGCCCGTTTTTGTTTCGATGCCCGGTGCGGGTCTAAAAGCCGTGGCGGCCAAGGACGTTAGCGGTGATCTGAAAGTCGACTTGATCACGGCTAACGTGACGACCAATACTATATCCGTCTTACTTGGTGACGGGATGGGCAATTTTGGGTCGCCAACGAATTTTTCCGTGGGGCCGATAAACTCGGCGCCCTATTACCTCGACTTGGGAGATTTCAACGGCGACACCAAATTAGACGCCGTTGTCGCGCTATTCGGCACCGGAAAGGTAGCCTTTCTCGCTGGTTCAGGTACGGGCACATTTACCTTAGCTAATACGTTTGTACTAAATCCGAGCAGCACAGGCGACGGTCCGGTTCATACGTCAGTCCGAGACGTTAACGGCGATGGAAAACTGGATATTTTGGCGACCTGTTATTCCAGCGATCTGGTGCGGGTAATTTATGGAGATGGCATAGGTGGGTTTTCCAGCCAGGCCTCCATTTTAGTTGGATCACAACCCCACGCAGTGGATGCCGCGGATTTCAATGGTGATGGTTTACTCGATCTCAATACCGTTGGAGACACCGACCTCAACATGTCCGTGATGTTGAACCGCGGGGCGGGCGTTTTCCCAACGGCGAAATTCGTTAACTCGCTTCAAGGACGTTTGCGCGTGGCCGACTTCAATACCGATGGCAAAGCCGATCTGTTGATCAATGGCGCGCGGGTGCTGTTTGGGGTGGGGAACGGCACTTTCGGGTCGGCGAACGACTACGGTGGCACGTTGCAGAATCTAGAAGACGTTTTCGTCGGCGATGTCAACAACGATGGCAAACCAGACATTCTAACTTCCGGGAATTCCATCGGCGGAACATTTCTTCGGCTGAATAACGGAAGCGGTGCATTTCCCGTTTCGACACCGGTAACCAACCTTAGCGGCCAGCTTGGATTGGGTGATTTCAACTTTGACGGTAAGATTGACTTGGTCCTAGCCCAATCGGCCGATAGCGCGCAAAACGTGAAGTTCTACCAGGGTGACGGCACCGGTAACTTCGTATTGGCGTCTGGCCTAACCGTTGTCGGTGGTACAAGTGCATTGCTAGTCGCGGATTTTAACGCCGATAGTAAGCCAGACCTGGCTGAGATAACCACCAATGGTGAAACTATCCGAGCCGAAACCAATACGGGTGTCTTTACGTTTGCTCCGCCGGTGACGGTTCAATCCACCGGCAATGGTATCGGCTGCCACACGGGAACCCTGGCGGCCGCCGATTTTACCGGCGACGGCAAGCAAGATATCTTGGCGCCAAACGGATGTTATTTGCCCGGACCGAACATCTTTGCTAGCGACGGCGCCGGCGGATTCTCGCCTATGAGCGTTACCATCGCCATTAGTCCGGGACCCGCGATCGCCGCCGATTTCAACCGCGACGGCAAAGCTGATTTCGCCTTTTTACATCCGGGCCAATTTACGATTGGATACAACCAAGGTGGAGGACAATTCGCAACGACGAGATATGCCGCCGGTCGCGCCATTTTGAACACCGCTACGGGTGACTTTAATAGTGACGGAGTTCCCGACCTGGCCTTTGTCGATTCGGTAAATGTAAGTGGTGTTTCGGGAACGTATGTAATGCTGAGCCAGGCTTTGGCGCGCGGCAAGAACACGGCTGACTTTGATGGTGATGGCAAGACCGATCTGGCGGTGTTCCGGCCGTCGAATGGTACTTGGTATGTTCTGCGGAGCTTGGACAACACATTTTACGGTGTGCAGTTCGGCCAAAACGGTGATCGGCCGGTTCCCGGAGATTATGACGGCGACGGCAAGACCGATATCGCGGTGTTCCGCAACGGCGATTGGTATCTGCTGCGCAGTTCCGATGGCGGGTTCGTGCAACAACATCACGGCAGCCCGGGTGATATTCCGGTGCCGGCGGATTACGATGGCGACGGGCTGACCAACTTTGCGGTCTTCCGTCCGTCAACGGGTTATTGGTACACCTCGACGAATCCAGCGATCAATTATGGAGCCGTGCAATGGGGTGCCGCGGGCGACATTCCCACGCCGGCGGATTACGACGGTGACGGAAAGGCCGATGTCGGAGTTTTCCGGCCCAGCGGCGGTGCCTGGTATGTGCTGCAAACCACCACCGGATTCTTCCAGATCCAGCACGGCATAAATGGCGATAAACCAGTACCGGTGGATTATGACGGCGACGGCCGCGCCAACGTTGCGGTCTTCCGTCCGTCCAACGGCACCTGGTATAGATCGACCGATCCAGCAACCAATTATGGAGCGATCCAGTGGGGTTCCAGCTCGGATGTATTGGTCCCGGGATACTACGACAGCGATAACAAAGCTGATGTAGCGATCTTCCGCGATGGTACGTGGTACATCTTTTACAGCGGTTCCAACACCTACTCGTTCTTTAACTTTGGCACGACCGGGGATATTCCGATCCCGTCGGGTTTCGTGCCCTAAAATTCGGGCATCAGGATATAATGACCGGTCTCGGTTGAGGCCGGTCATTTTTGTTTTCGAGCGCAATGTCCTATGGAAAGTCTTTACGCACAGTTCTTCGAGCATCTTAAGTACGAACGCAACGTCAGCGAGCACACGTTGCGCAGTTATACGAGCGATCTGTTGCAGTTCCTGGACCACTTGGCCCCCGAAAACGAACGCGGTGTCAGGCGTCAGGTCGCCGTTAAATCGATCGACCACCTAACGATTCGCGAATGGCTGGCGACCCTGCATACCGCCCACAAAAAGAAAACCTCGGTCGCGCGTAAGCTGGCCGCGTTGCGTACTTTCTTTCAGTTCTTGGTGCGTGAAGAGATCGTGGATCTGAACCCGGCCCGACTAGTAGCGACGCCGCGACTGGAAAAAAAATTGCCGGTACATCTTTCCGCCGAAGATGCCGTGCGATTTATTGAGACACCTGACACGGCCAACAATCTCGGTAAACGGGACCGGGCTATTCTTGAGTTGCTATACGCGACCGGCGTGCGCGTCTCTGAGCTGACCAAACTAGATCTTTCCGATGTCGATTATCAGGGAAAGATCATCCGCGTTACCGGCAAACGGCGCAAGCAAAGATCGGTACCGTTTGGAGACCCCGCATTGCAGGCGATCAATCAATATCTGGCCGTGCGCGAAGATATCTTGCGCCACGCGTCACCGGCCGAACGCGACGATCAGGCGCTGATCCTTAACTATCAAGGAACGCGGATAACCACTCGATCGGTCGGACGCATGGTGGACAAGTATATTTTGATCTGCGCGGGCATACACAATGTTAGCCCGCACTCGCTGCGCCATTCGTTTGCCACGCATCTGTTGGATAGCGGCGCTGACCTGCGCGATATTCAGGAATTGCTGGGCCATGCCCGGCTTTCGACCACGCAGATCTATACTCATGTATCCATGGAAAAATTGATCGAAGTCTACGACCAGGCACACCCCAAGGCATAAACGTAGAATTGGCTGTTAGTCTGTTCATGGCCGACCGGTAGAACAGACTGTTAGTCTGTTCATTGCCCCGCTCCAAAGAAGCGAGCGGGAATTCCAGTTTCAACCTTGGCACAGAAAAACGGGACGCCTGTGCGTCCCGGTTCTTCACCGCAAATTGAACTTTCGTACACCCCAACTTGCGGAACAGGTTAACAACCTATTCTACAGCGTGGGCATTTCCTCGTCACCCATTTGTTCGATCAAGGTCTGACATTCAGCATCGAATCGTGCGGTCGGCAGGGCTTCGAGCCGCCCTTCGGGAATATCCTTGCCGCAGCGAGCACAGGTGCCATAGGTACCCTCGTCCATACGCAACAAAGCTTGATCGATGTCCGCTACCATTTGCGATTCGCGTTCGCCCAGGCGCAACGCCAACTCGCGGCTTACGTCTGAGACCGACATGTCGACGCTGTCCTTGACACCGTCATCAATGGGATCGAGCGCCGCCGCTTGATCGGTTTCGATGTTCTCCAAATGTTTGGCGAGTTGCGCCTTCAATATCTTCCTAAAGTGTTCTAATTTCTCGGCTTCCATTAACTGATTCCCCTGATCTCGATCCGTCTGTGGTCTACGTACATAGGAACAAATTTCTTCCAATTCAGAATGCATGATTATATCCTAGCCGAGCATTCATTCCGAAATCGCCCTGCCAACGGTTCACGTCAAAGCGGAACCGCTCGGCCCAGACGGGTGTTTTCAACAGCGACTCTTGATACAATCACTAAACGCGTTCTCCGCGAACTATCCAGTAAGCCTGGTCCGAGGAAACCAACTATGAAATTTTTTCTGTCCGCTATTCTATTCACCTTATTCATCGCTGCGACGGCTTCGGCGCAGTTAAAGCCGCCGACGGAACAAGCGCTGGACCGTTTCCTACGCTACGTCAAGATCGATACCCAATCGGCCGAAGATCAAGCCACGGTACCGAGCACCAAAAAGCAGTTCGACCTGGCGCGTTTGCTCGAGCAGGAACTCAAAGCCTTGGGCGCCCAGGATGTATACGTTAGCGAGTTCGGTATCGTGTATGGCCGCGTCCTGGGGAACTTGGCCGACAATTCCAGCGTGCCGGTGATCGGATTGATCTCACATATGGACACGTCACCGTCGGCGTCGGGCGCGAACGTTAACCCGATCATGCATAAGAATTACCAGGGCGGCGACATCGTCCTTCCGAATGACAAGTCGCAAGTGATAACCGTAGCGAAGAATCCGATCCTTAAGTCGATGATCGGCGACGACATCATCACGGCGGACGGGACAACCCTGCTGGGTTCGGATGACAAATCGGGCATTTCGGCGATCTTGACCATGGTGGATACGTTGCGGCAGAACCCGCAGATCAAACACGGCACCATCGCGATCGCGTTTACACCGGACGAAGAGGTCGGCGGCGGGATCGAAAAGTTTGACATCCCTCGATTTGGCGCCAAGTTCGCCTACACCGTGGACGGTGAAGAGTTGGGCACGGTCAGCAACGAAACCTGGAACGCCAAAACGGCGATCGTTACGTTCAAGGGTCAATCGACCCACCCGGGTACCGCCAAGAACGTGTTAGTTAACTCGATGTACGCGGCGGCCAGCTACCTAAGCCGCTTTCCTAAGAACATGTTGCCGGAAACAACCGACGGACGCATCGGCTTCGTCCATCCCTATGACAGCAAATTGGACATCGAGGAATCGAAGATCAAGGTCCTGTTGCGTGATTTTACTAAGGAAGGCATCGCAGCCAAGGAAAAGATGCTGAGCCGGATGGTCGCGCAAACCAAACGCCTATTCCCGAAGGTTGGAATCGAGATCAGGCTCGAAGATGGTTATCAGAACATGATCGAAGGACTAAAAGAATATCCGCAATTGACCGACAATGCGTTGGAAGCGGCACGGCGGGCCGGATTGAATCCGCGCCTGCACGCGATCCGTGGCGGCACCGACGGCGCGCGCCTTACGTTTCAGGGTCTTCCCTGCCCGGACATTTTCACCGGGGGCCAAAACTTCCACGGCAAGTTGGAATTCAACTCGCGACGTGGAATGGAAAAGACAACCGAGACATTGGTGAACTTGGTCCAGATCTGGACCGAGAAGAAGTAGCGCAAGAGGTAGCCGGTAGCCGGTAGCCGGTAGCCGGTAGCCGGTAGCCGGTAGCGCGGGACG
>JBDSEC010000540.1:0-3720 GCA_039920205.1 Pyrinomonadaceae bacterium | reverse complement strand
CGTTCGAGCAGTATAATAATACTGTTGAGCGGCGCATCTAGGTGAGGCAAATGGGGGAAGCCGGTCGGCCCGGCGAATCGAAGATTTTAGATAGCAGTTTCCTGCCCTGAGCCCCCCTCAAGGCGCGACGAAAGGTAGAAACCAAAATGAGTTCAGTGATTGACCCCAAGGCACGTCGTGGTGCCTCAGCCGCCGCAGCCCCTGCGTTAGAAATTATTCCTTCAATTCCGCTCGGCTTGAACGCCGAACGCGTGGTCAGTAAGCGCTACTCCCTAAAGGACGCACAGGGTAAACCGATCGAACAGTGGAGTGACATTGTTCGCCGGGTGGTGGGACATGTGTCGTTGGCCGAGACCGAGCCGGCGCGCCGCGATCAATTCTTTGACGCCATGTCACGGGTCATGCTGGACCGCAAATTCATTCCCAATACTCCTTGTCTGGTAAACGCGGGCAAATCGACCGGCCAGTTGGCGGCCTGCTTTGTGCTGAACGTGCCCGATTCCATTAATGGGATCATGGAGCATGCGCGCGCGGCGGCGACCATTCACCAGACCGGCGGCGGAACGGGAATGACCTACGAATTTTTGCGTCCGGCGGGCGCGATGGTCAATTCGACGCGGGGGGTGGCGTCGGGACCGGTCTCGTTCATGAACATCGTCAATCAAGTGACCGATGTCGTAAAGCAGGGCGGAGTGCGGCGCGGCGCTAATATGGGCATGATGCGCGTAACGCACCCGGACGTGCTGCGCTTCATTCACGCCAAGAACGACCAACATTCGCTGACGAACTTTAATATCTCCGTGAATGTGACCGATGTGTTCCTGGATGCGGTCGATCGCAACGAATGGTTCCAACTGGATTTCGACGGAAAGCCTTGGCCCAATCCGGTCTTCGATCCGGTCACGGGCGGGGACTATGTCGTTTATCGCCGTCCCGATGGCACGACCGCGACCTTCCGCGACCGCGCTACGTTTGAAGCCGCGGATCTGTCGGATTGTACTATCGAAGCGCCGCCGCAAACCGGCATGGTGTTGGCGCGTGATATTTGGAACCGCATCATTGCCAGCGCGCACAAATATGCGGAGCCGGGCATCGCCTTTATTGACGAAGTCAATCGTCACAATCACATGATGGCGTCGATGGGCCCGATCTACTCCTGCAATCCGTGCGGCGAACAGTTCCTGCATTTTTCGAATTCGTGCAATTTGGGTTCGATCGATCTGGACAAGTTCTACACCGCCGTCGGTGACGGTACCGATCCGGAAACCTGTATCGATTGGGAGCAACTCCGTCAAGTAACGCATCTATCCACCCAGTTCCTGGATAATGTGATCGACACCTGCACCTGGCCGCTGCCCGAGATCGAAGATACCGTCAAACGTACTCGGCCGGTGGGCCTAGGCATCATGGGCTTTGGCGATCTTTGTTTGAATTTGAAGATCACCTACGGCGATGCTGCTTCCATAGATCTGATGGATAGGGTGATGGGCTTTGTCCGGCGCGAAGCGTGGGTCAAGAGTCTGGAACTTGGTGCGGAAAAGGGTGTGTTCCCCGAATTGGCGCCCAACCACGATTCGTACGCCGACTTTATCTATAACGAGATCGGCATTTCGCGCGACGTGCCGCTGACCGTGCGTAACTATGAAGTGACGACCATCGCGCCGACCGGCACGATCTCGTTGGTGGCGGAAACGTCATCCGGTGTCGAGCCGAACTTCTCGTGGGCGTATGTGCGCACTGACACGTTGGGCACGCGAACCTATGTGCACACCTTGGCGGCGCAGGCTTTGGGTATTGACGTCGATCAAACCGATCAGGAATCGATCAAGCAGGCGGCCGCTTATGTCGTCGAGCACGAGGCTGAGCTGCCTTCCTATTTCATCTCGGCGATGAATATCACCGCGCAACAGCACGTTCATGTACTGGCTGCGGCGCAGCGCAACGTGGACAATTCGGTATCGAAGACCTGCAACGGCGCTAACGACGACACGGTCGAAGCGGTGGATGAACTTTATCGGATGGCCCGCGATTTGGGTTGCAAGGCAGTCAGCTATTACCGCGACGGTTCACGCGAGGGGCAAGTGTTGACCTCGATCAAACCGGAAGCGAAGCCGGCCGAGGCCGTAACGCCCGACACGATCGAACCTAGCGTAGTCGAACCGATCCCCGCGAAGGTTGAGATCCAGCTGAATCCGCAACGCGCCGAACGTCCGCGCGAACTGCGCGGCGCGACCTGGCAGATCCCATTCGATGGAGCGAATCTATACGTCACGGTCAATCATGACGGGCAATCGATCCAAGAGGTGTTTGCCACTGGCCCGATCAGTGGCGGCGTGGGATTGTTGGCGTCGAAGATGCTGCGTGGCGGGTTCGAATATAACGAGGTCGCGCACAGTTTGAATAAGGTGACGGGTACACACTCGGTCTGGTTCAACGAGCGGTTGTTGACCTCGCCGGAACAGGCGGTGGCGGAATGCTTGTTGCTGACCGGCCGGCGGTTGAAGGATCAACCCGATTCGCATCGAGCCATTCAAAAGGCCCAAGCCGCGATCGGCGGCACCGACTCGGGAATGTCGAACCTGATCGGCAGTTGCCCGGAATGCAAGGGCCAGTTAGAGCACTCGTCGGGCTGCGATGTTTGTCGCGATTGTGGTTATTCGAAGTGTAAGTAACCCGACCGGCGCCTTCGCAAACGGTTTACCGCCGGCCCGGAAACTTATAAAGTTTCCGGGCCGGTTTTTTGTGTTTATTGGGGGTGGTCTGAAATGAACGTTGAGTTTCGCGAGGCAACGATCGAAGATCTTCCCGCGGTTGTGCGGTTGCTGGCCGATGATTTTCTCGGGCAACAGCGGGAACATTTGGAAGACCCGTTGCCGGAAAGTTATGTCGTAGCGTTTCGCGAGATCCAGGCGGACCGCAATAATCACTTGATCGTCGCGGTAATGGGCGACGTGGTTATCGGCACCCTGCAACTGACTTTTACCCCGTCGATCAGCTTTCGCGGCGGTAAGCGCGCCACGGTCGAATCGGTTCGCGTCGATGAAAAGCTGCGCGGGAAGGGGATCGGTCGTGAGCTGATGCTTTGGGCGATCGAACGCGCCCGGCGCGAAGGTTGTATTGCGATGCAATTGACCACGCATGCCGAGCGCGAAGCGGCGCACCGGTTTTACGAGAATTTGGGGTTCAAGAAGTCCCACTTAGGGATGAAGCTTTCGCTAATTTGAACTTTTGAACCTAACGCCCAACTCTTCCCGTTTAGAGGCGGTCTTTGAGCGCCGTTGTGTGGGGAACCTAATCGCCGGCGGTCTAAGACCGCCTCTAAACAAATGTACGATAGACTGTTAGTCTGTCGGCGCTAGTTTCAAAGTTTGCTTTCGTAACTGAACCTCGCTTGCCCTGCCATGGGCTGCGACAGGTTAACAACCTGTCGTACCTGGCCGACGACCGGCGGTCAAAGACCGCCTCTAAACTGTGGTAAGTTTGTTGTATACGGACACAGTCGTTACTACTATGCAACTAGAAACTGAACGTTTATTGCTGCGCTATCTGCGTCCTGGTGATCTGGAAGATTTCTTCGCCTTTCGGTCGGACCTGGAGGTCTGCCGTTATCAGGGCTATGATCCGATAACGCGCGAACAAGCCGTCGAGTATGTCGAATTTCTACCGGGCAAAGAATTCGGCACCGCCGGGGAATGGGCGCAGATCGGCGTCGAAGAAAAA
>JBDSEC010000539.1:0-5846 GCA_039920205.1 Pyrinomonadaceae bacterium | reverse complement strand
AGGTACATCTCTAACTCGTCCGCCGCGCGCTTGTGATCGCCGGCCCGCCAGTAGATGCCGCCCAAATAGTAATGCGGCAAACTGAGGTCCTTCGCCCCCAAGGCAAGCGACCGAAGCATTTCCTTTTCGGCATCGTCAAACCGCTTGAGTTTGATCTGGGTCAACCCCAGCCAAAGGTGGCCCTGCCAATCCGCATCATTCTTTACCAAAGCGGTCCGGATCTCTGTCTCGGCTTCGGTGTTCTGATTATTCTGATATAGCGCCTTTCCCAAATTGAGACGCGGGGCATAGGCGTCCGGTGATAACCGAACCGCCGTGCGCAGCGCAGGTATCGCCTGGTTGGGTCGTTGAAGAAAGAGATATTGAACGCCCAGTTCATTGTAGGCCAGCGCGAACTCGGGATAGGCAGCGATGGCACTGAGCAGCGCCTGTACCGCTTCTTCATGCTTGCTCGCGCGCGCGGCCGCCACCGCTTGATCAAAGAGCTTGCGCGCATTGTCCGGTGCCGCGGCTAACGAGGCATCGACGACACCTACCTTACCCGCGGCCACAACGGAACGTTTGTAACGAAGTTCAATATTGACCGTGTAGCTGCGGCCATAGGTGGGAATGATCACCCCCGGTGGTGGGCGGATGTCCGAATCGATATAAACGGTATCGCGCGCATTCTCGTAATTATCTCCACCATCGACGACAACGGTGTACGAACCGGGCGCGAGCGAGCTAAATCTAAAGGAACCGTTCGAATCGCACATGACGGAAAGTCCGCCGGTATTGGTGCCCTCCAACCGAACCTGGGTTCGCGTATCGATACGTGGGCCCGAAGGGTAAAAGATCCGTCCTTGAATACTATGCTTACCGCCGGTGCCGGTACTGTCCGTTCCGGACTGCGCCGCGAGGGTCAAAGTCATTAAGGCGATCGAACCGGCAAAGACCAGGAAAGAAAAAAGCCAACGATTAGGGTTAGCTACGGAGGGAACAATTGCGTGACCGTGATACATGACGGCTGCTCCTTTCCGCATGTGAATGCGAACAACTTACGTTATCAAAACGGGATGGGTCGGGGATTCGGCAATAGAATAGCACCAGGCGATTCTAAGCGCTACAAAATTTGGCCAAAATAAATTCAAAATTGAGAAAAAAAAGGGGAGAAGAGCCAGCGGCCCTTCTCCCCGAGTATTGCCGGCGGGTACCGGCCAAAGCCGATCCCCGCGAGCAGTTCTCTTAGAACGAGAACTTCACGCCCAGTCGCAATGACGACGGGAACTGGAAGATCGTACCCGCACCGTAGAACGGATTCGAGATACGATTCGCCGGAGTATTCGCCACGCCCGGGATACCCGAGTTGATCGAGAAGGTCTCGTCCAAACGGATAGCGCGTTGGTTGTTGAATACGTTGAACCAGTCAGCCATTAACCGCAATTCACGCTTTTCACCGACCTTGATCGGGAAGTAAGCGTTCAAGTCCAAGTTCCAAGTCGACGGCGTGCGGTTTGAACCGATGCTGTCAACCACATTCGGGAACCCAACTTGGACCGCACCGACCGTCGGTACGATGGCGGTACCACGCGGGACGTTAAATCCTTCGTTGTTGCCATAGACCGGATGCGGGATCAACTGATTATAGGGAATACCCGATTGCGCGCGGAACGAAGCACCCACCAAAAGCTTGAACGGGAAGCGATAGCTGCCGTCAAACTTAAGTTGGTGCGGACGATCGTTGGGCAAGCGGCCATACGAGTTGGCCAACAGGCTGACCAGATCGAACAACGAAGTGATGTTCGGATCCGATTGACCGTTGTCGTTGCGGAACAACCCTTCGTAGTTACCCGTCAAGCTGGAGTAAACGTACGAAGCGATGAACTGGAAGTTATTGGTGAACCGTTTGGTGGCGGTAATTTCGAGCGCGCGATAGTAGCGGCGCGCACGGCCAAAGCACTGGCCCACACCAACCGGAGGCGGTTCGCAGGACAGCGAGTTGGTCAGAGATTCGCCCGGATTGAACAGGAAGTAATTTGCCCCGTCATCGAACGAACCATCTTCAATTACCGAACCTTGCGCACGGTAAACACCGGCCACGCCAAGGGTCAGATCCTTATAGATCTCGTACTCGAAACCACCACGGACTTCATTGACCGTTTGCGGCTTGAGGCCGGGATCGATCGGAGTCGAAGCCGAGCCCAAGTTACCGATGTTGCTGGTAACCAACGAGCCGGCCGGAGCATTGATGGTGTCAACGTTAAGGTTGATGTCGGTCTGGGTCGTGTTGCTACCCGCACGGACGTTGATGTCCAACGGAAGCGGCGTTTCCAGGAACCGCGCATAGTTGAAGTAAACCTTGCCTTTACCCTTGCCGGTGAAATCCCAGATAAGGCCCAAGCGGGGTTGAAGGTTATCCATGAAGCTGTTCAACTTCACGTACGCCAGGTCGGAACCGAACGCTTGTTGATAATCCCAGCGCGCACCAGCGTTCAAAGTGATATTACGCGTCAGTTTGAAATCATCCTGAACGTAAAAGCTCTCAACATTGGTGTGCGTCGACGGAGCGATCAGACGGAAGTCACGAACGCGGGTCGAAGTGCGGATCAAGAACGGACGCGTGGTCGTTCCGATCTGCGAGGTTACGTTGGCGTCCGTGGACACTGTGGTCGGACCACCCAAGTTGACGCCGGCGGTGATCAACGCTTGAATACGCGAAGTCAACGAGGCGACCGGGCAGGCAATGTTCGTGCCCTGGATGACGCAAACACCAAAGTTATTGGTGATGCGCGATGAATTGGTGGCAACCGGTCCAAGCGCTCCACCATAAGTGATCGGTACCCCGGTCGAAATGGTGTTGATCTTGTAGATGTTGCGACCATATTCAAATCCGTATTTGATGGTATGGCGGCCCCAGATATTCTGCAAACGCGCACTGAACTCCCAACGGTTACGATCCTGAGCACTGAACAAACCAAAGCCCGGACCACGCAGGAAGCCACGATTTACCGTACCACCGTCGCCGTTGACGAAATCGCCAGTACCGGTCGCGGCACTAACCACGACCGCGGTATGCGTCGGGGTCAAAGCAACGCCATTCCGGACGATCGCAAAATTGTCCGCAATAAGCGGAACGGTCAACGCCGATTCCGGCAGGGTGTTGGCGCGCTGGAAGTGCAAGCCAAACGCGAACTCACCGATCCAATTCGGGGTAAGCGTCGAATTCAAACGGCCGGTGTAGTTATGGCCGCCGGTCTGGATCTCGCCGCGGAAAGCGGAAAGATCATTACCGAATCCGCTACCGCCGAACAAGTGACCTTCTTGCTTGGTGAAATCACCAAAGGACGAAAAGGCGAACTGGTTGTTCTGGTTGATCTGCCAAGTGATCTTGCCCGAATAGAAGGGCGTGGTGATCTTGCTGCCCACCGGCACATGGAAGGTCTGGGTCAAGAAATAGTTCTTACGTTGCTGCGGGTTAAACGCAGCAAAGAACCAAACTTTGTCCTTGATGATCGGACCACCAACGTCAACACCGGCGTCGATCTCCGAGAAACCATTCGGAGCGGCCCCGACAAACGGGAATTGCTTGGTCGAACGGACCAAACCCTTAGTGGTGAAATAACCAAAGGCGTCGCCACGGAACTCGTTGCTACCGCTCTTGGTGATAACGTTAAAGATACCGCCCGTGGACTTGCCATACTCAGCGCCGTAGGCACCGGTCTTGATCTCCACTTCTTGGACGAACTCGAAAGGCAGGTTCGCACCCGATCCGCCGAACGCGGGATCGCTGGTGTTAACGCCATCGAGGATGTAGTTATTTTCCGGACCCGAGGAACCGCCCACCGAAGGGTCACGGTCACGGCCGGAAGCGTCGCGGAGACCCGAACGTGCGACGGTCGGCGCGATGGAGTACAAAGACTGCACCGTGCGCTGCGTCGGGAAGTTCGAGAACTGTTCGCTGGAGACGTTGGTACCTGACGTGTTAGCTGTAGTATCGATCGTGTTGGACGTGGTTACGTCAACGACGTTCGTACCGCCGGCCAAAACCAGGTTGGCATCTACGTCAGAAACCTTTGACAGGCTGACGATGACATTTTCTCTTTTGAACTCGCCAAAACCATTTCCAGAAGCCACGGTTACGGTGTAAGTACCCGGGATAAGGTTTCCGATCGAGTAACGTCCTTCGCTGTCAGTGACGGCGGATTTCGTACCGATCGAATTGGGACTGGTCGCTTCGACCGTAACGCCCGGCACGGCTGCGCCATTCGGGTCTAACACACTACCTCTAATGGAACCGGTCGTCGAAGACTGGGCCATCACAGAAGTGGCAAACATCGAAAGGCACAACGCAAACATCGCCGCGGCGAAAATTCGCATGGTATTTTTCATGCTTTACTATCCTTTCTTAATTTACTAACAATTACGTTTTTGGGGTCGAGTTTCACGCCATAAATGGCGAAAACCCGAGGCAATTTCGCTTTTCTCTCAACTAGCCCAAATAGGACCAGTAACAAGCAAAACTAAAAAATAGTTGAAGAGAACTTCATAATTCCCAGACGGTGATGAAGGGTTGCAAGTACTATGCCTAGTTGCCTGACGGCGCTTTTGTGCCGTATTTACAATAACTTAGCCTCAATTCACGGCAACGAATTTCCACGTTTTAATCCAAAAAAATGGTCAGCATCCATAAATTGAAACAAAGTTTTAACAGTTAGCGCCCAACCGGGTCCAAATTTCCCCCGTTAAGGAAATTTGATGGGCCTCGTGCCTTCGTGAATGATGTTAGAATTCAGCGTTTAAGCAAGCGGAAATATTGAGCAAAACGGTATGGAGTAAACCCTAAGTGTCGGAAAGAATCTATCGCGATCCGGTGCATAACATCATTCGCCTCAGAACCGATGACGACGAAGGCCGGCTGATGGTGCAGTTGATCGATGCGCCGGAGTTTCAACGGCTGCGCCGCATCAAGCAGTTGGGCCTGGCGCTGTTCACCTATCAAGGCGCCGAACATTCCCGTTTCACCCACAGTCTGGGCGTGGCGCATTTAATGACGCGCGTGCTGGACCGTTTGGGCGAGCAATATCAGATCGCGGCGGCCGATCGCACGGCGGCGCGGGTGGCGGCGCTTTTGCATGACGTGGGTCACGGACCGTTTTCCCACGTGATGGAAAAGGTAATGGGCTTTCATCATGAAGCGCTGACGGTAAAAGCGGTCTTGAGCTCCGAAACGGCGATCGGCCAGATCTTGCGGGCGTACGATCCCCAGTTACCGGCACGGGTGGCCGCGATCATCGAGGGCCGGTCACAGCCGGCCGCATTGGCCCAACTGGTCTCGTCGCAATTGGATGTGGACCGGATGGATTATCTCCTTCGCGATTCCTTGATGACCGGGGCCAAGTACGGCATCTATGATCTGGAGTGGGTGATCAACTCGCTGGCGATCGACGAAGAGAATGACCGCATCTATGTGGCCGCGCGCGGGCTCTATGCCGTTGAGGAATACTTGCAGGCGCGCTATTACATGTTTCGGCAGGTTTACTTCCATCGCACCTTGCGTTCTGCAGAAGTGCTGTTACGTTCGACCTTGCGGCGCGCGCTGGAATTGCTGGAATCCGGTGGCCCGGTCTGGTATGCGGCGGGTACGCCCTTCGAAAAAGCGTTACGCCGGCAGCCAATAACGTTGTCCGAGCATTTAGACATTGATGATTCCGATCTGCTTTTTCATATCAAGCAGTGGCAGCATTCCGCGGATCCCGTTCTGCATGATCTAAGCCGCCGTTTCGTCGGCCGCGATCTGTTCAAGGCTATCGATGTTGATATGCCGGAAGCGGAACAGCCGGACTTTCTGGCCGGCGTTCGCGACTGTG
>JBDSEC010000538.1:0-24951 GCA_039920205.1 Pyrinomonadaceae bacterium | reverse complement strand
GGGAGCCGGAAAAATCAATCGGGGTTTGGTTGCGGCCCGTCAGGGCTGCGCTGTGTTCTCGGTGGTCTCTGTGGTGCTTCGCGGGCTGAAAGAGTGGACCTTTTTAGGATGATTCAAATCCGCGTTTGCTCAAACCGCCTGCCAAAGCAGGAACTCAAAACGCCTCGGTCCGTTGACATTACTTAGACGATAGTTTAAACACTCCTATCGCTTTAACTAGATCGAAGTTGCGCTGACCTTGGTGCAAGCCCCAAGAAACTATCAATTGCCGACTGGTTCGCCGCGCTGAAGGGCGTCCTCGTCGATTGTTCCCCCAATATTTTCGTTTAGGAGTAACCTATGAAACGTTCCGGAATTCTAACGAGCGTAGTCGCGTTGGCCTGCGTCGTGCTGGTCGTGGCGGGCTGTGGTTTGTTCGGTTCGCCCACCGCAACCTACAAGGCCTACTACGAGGCAGCGAAGAAAAAGGATGCCACCGCCCTTAAGAAGTCGCTGTCCAAGGGCACCTTGGATCTATTGGAGAAGGCCGCCAAGGCTCAGGACAAGTCGATGGATGACTTGCTAAAGGACGATAGCTTTAGCAAAGATCTACCCGACAAGTTGCCGGAATCGCGCAATGAAAAGATCGACGGCGACACGGCCACGCTAGAGATCAAAGAACAAAAGAGCGGCGACTGGATCACTATGCCGTTTGTGAAGGAAGACGGCAGTTGGAAACTGGCGATCGATAAGTTCGTCAAGGACCAAATGAAGAAGTAAGCAAACCGTTCCTTTATCCGATTCGTATTCGTCCGTCAGCAGGAATGCTGGCGGACTTTTACGTTCGCGAGCCGCCTTCGCCGGTCTGCTTGTGTATCTAAGGGCGATTGAAAAACCGACCGGTGTTTTTGATTGCGCCGGTTGGCCGAAACCCTACAACGAGCCTGCGAAGCGGGCGGCATAGTATCGCCCCGTGCGTAGCGTCCGCGGAGCTTGGGGTGACATTTCCCTCTTAATTTTCCCAGAGCCCACGCAAGTGGGGACGGTTCCGGCTCCTCTCCCTTTGGGAGGGGGTGGGGGAGGGTCCGAAGGTTGGCCCAATATCACCCATTGTGAATTTTCGGAGCCCATGAAATGGGCGACGGAGCGTCTGCCGCCCAAAAAACGGAATGGTGGAATGGTCAATTTCAAGGTGAACAATTGGTCAAAACGCTATAACTTTCGCAACTCGTCCAACAACGTCCCGATCTTGGTTCGCCATAAATAATTCTTACGCACGTCGGCAAAGCGCACGATCCCTTTCTGGTCGATAATGTAGGCCGACGGATGCGGCGCGCCGCGATGGACCAACTCCCAGGTGTTTCGTAGGTCGTAGCGGTCGATCACCATGCTGCCTTCATCTCCCAAAAGATGGAACGGGATCTGCTTCTTGTCGCGATAGGGTGCCAGGTGGGCGACGGAGTCCTGGCTGATGGCCACAACCTCGGCATTCAGATCGCGAAACATTTGATAGCGGTTACGTATCTGGCCCAGATACACTAGACAGGCCGGTCAACCAAGACCGCGATAAAAGATCAACACCGTATTCGATCGCGCATAGCATTCCGACAGGGTGAAAGGCCGGTCCGCTAGCGCTTCCGGTAAAGTAAAATCGATCGCCGGGTCGCCTACTTTCAAAATGCCTGATCCCATTTAACCTGTTACCGCCTTGATCATCGATTTGGTCAACCGCTGCTTTATCTTAGCGTATCCCGCCCACGGATCGGTGGTCATCGCGTCCAACCGGCGGGAAATATTCTTGACCGTCCATTTCTTTCCCAACGAAGTAGGCTTCAGTTCGTCCCAAGTCAACAACATCGCGACCGGTGCGCCGGGCCGCGCCCGCACCGAAAAGGGACAGATCGCCGTGGCCGCGCGCCCGTTGCGAAGGTAATCGATAAATATCTTTCCCGGCCGTTTGGCCAAGCTCATTTGCGCGATGTATTTCTCGGGCGAGTCGGCTTGGATGCGGTTGGCCAGCGCGTGGGTGAAATCGCGTGCGACCTCGAACGGTTGCGAACGCTGGATCGGGGCCACGATGTGTAATCCTTTGCCGCCAGTGCTCATGACAAATGACTCCAGACCGAGTTCTTCCAACCGCGCCCGCATTTCCCGCGCACCCGCGACCACTTTGGCGGGTGCGACGTTATCGGCCGGGTCCAGGTCAAAGACCAACCGGTCGGGATAGTCGGGCCGGTCGGTACGCGCGCCCGAAATGTGGAATTCGATCGTGCCCATTTGGACCATCCCCACGACGCCGCCGATGGTGCGCACGGACAGAAACGATTCGCCGCCGTCCCCTGGCTCCAATTCTTGAATGCCGGGCGGAAGGGCTCCCGCCGGTCCGGCATGCTTCTGGAAAAAGCATTCACCGCTAGTGCCACCCGGACAACGGACCACGGTCAGCGGACGGTTACCCAGGCGCGGCATGATCCAGTCTTCTACCCGCGCGTAATATTCGGCGAGATCGACTTTGGTGGTGCCTTGGTCAAAGATCTCGCGGTCCGGGTTTGAAATGCGCACACCGGCAACGACCGGGCCGGCCGACTTGCTTGCCTTCTTCGCTCCCTTCGTCTCTCCGGCAATTTTGATGTGTTTGGGTTTTTCGCGCACCACGGCGGTTGCCTCCTTGTCTTCACGCAATCCCTTATACGACGGATGGCGTAATCGTCCGTCCGGTGTCCATTCGGTGAACTCGATCTCGGCCACCAGCTCCGGCTTGGACCAGGTCGTGCCGCGCAGTTCGCGCACCACGTCCTCGGGAATGACTCTGAACGGCGGCTTTAAAAGCTTGCGCTGGTCCAACAGGTCTTTTAGGCGCAAGCGTTCCTTCTGATCAAAGCCGGTACCGACGCGCCCGGCATAAACAAAACCGCGCTTTTTATCGTTAAAGCCGAGGATCAACGAACCCAACGCAAACCCGCCAGCCGACGGCGGCGTATATCCCGCGACAACCAATTCCTGTCGCTTGGTGCATTTGATCTTCAACCAATGCTGGTTACGCCCGGACGAGTACGGTGCACCCGCCCGCTTGGCGATGATGCCTTCCAAACCATGGGCACACGCGTTGGCAAAGAACTGGGGCCCCTGTCCTTCGATGTGGTCCAGATAGCGCACACCCTTAGGCGGTTTGTTCAGTAACTTTTTAAGTTTTCTTTTGCGTTCCAACAACGGCATTCCGCGTAGATCTTCGCCGTCCAAAAACAACAGATCGAACACGTCGTAAATGAAATGCGCTTCGTCGCCGTTGCTGATCTCTTCCTTCAACCGCGCGAAATCCGAACGGCCCTCCGGGTCCAGCGACACCACTTCGCCATCGATCAACGCCGAGCGGCATTTTAAACGAGCGAGTGATGCGCTCAAGGTCCCGAGTTTCGCCGTCCAATCCTTTCGGTTGCGGCTCCAGAACGTGACCTTCTCGTCGTGGATCTGGCAGAGCATTCGATAACCGTCCAGCTTTATCTCATTGATCCAACCGTCCGCGTTCGGCGCGGTGTCGACCAAGGTCGCCAACTGCGGCTGAACAAACCCCGGCGGACTGATGTTCTGTCCGTTATTCGTACGGTTATTCTTCGCCATGATCGAGTATCGAATCTCCGTCGCGGCCACACATTTCAGTAACCGTTGCGATTATGCTAAACATTCCGCACAGTTAGCCGCAATTGCGCTTGAAAGGTCGGCGGCTCTGGCATACGCCTTGCCAATTATGTGCCGCACCAGCGGAAAGACGAAAGGAAAAACATTATGCGACCGATTTGGAGCGGAACGATCAGTTTCGGTTTGGTTAACATCCCCGTAGGGGTTTACACGGCAACCAAGACCGAGCGGGTGGGATTTCACCTGCTGCACGAGAAGGATATGGGCCGGATCCAATATTTGAAGGTCTGCAAATTGGAGGACGAACCGATCCCCGCCGACGAGATCGTCAAAGGATACGAATACGAGAAGGGCGAGTATGTCGTCCTGACCGACAAGGATTTCGAATCGGTCGAGGTCGAATCGACCCGTAATATCGAGATCGAAGATTTCGTCGACGCCGACGACATCGACCCGATGTTCTTTGACCAGCCCTACTATCTGGCGCCGGGCAAGGGAAAGAACGCCGAGCAAACCTATGTCCTGTTGCGCGAAACGCTGAAGCGCAAAGGAAAGGTCGGTATCGGTAAACTCTCCATCCGTCAACGCGAGTACCTGGCGGCGATCAAACCTATGGGCGCGGCGCTGATGCTGGACACGATGCACTTTGCGGAAGAGATCCGCTCGGTCGACGATTTGGAGCTTCCTTCCGAAAGCGCCAAGGTTGATGCCAAGCACCTAAAGATCGCATCACAATTGGTCGATTCGCTATCTGGCCCATTCAAGCCCGAGCAGTATCACGATACCTATCGCGAAGCGTTGGAAGCGTTGATCGAAAAGAAGTTAAAGGGCACCAAAACGAAACCGGCCCGCAAGCGAGCCGCGACAAATGTGGTGGACATCATGACGAAGTTGAACGCGAGTCTGAAGAATGCGAAGGGCCGCAAGACCACAGCGAAGAAGGCGGTTAAGAAACGTGCCGCATGAGATAGGGCGTTTGGAGTTCCGCCTTTAGGCGGCCAAAACGCGTTGAAATGGCCGTACCGCGACTGCGGTTTGGATAAATTGCCACTAGCTTTAGCTAGTGGTTAGCCGAAAAGTTGACCGGCTTTAGCCGAATTCAGTTAAATGTTTTTCCGATCGGCTTTAGCCATTAAATCTTGAGAGACCAGCTCCACTCTTTTAAGCTAGGGCTAAAGCCAAAAGGATATTTTTTCCTTTATTATTAGGCTAAAGCCGGTTGTGTAATTGCCGGTCCAATAGCTAAAGCTAGTGGCAATTTATCCACGCCGCTAGCGCGACGCGGAGCGCAAACAAGGTTCTCATCTTTCCGCCTCCGGCGGCCGTTTACTTTCCGCCCCAACCGTCCTATCGTACGCGTGACTTATGCCATTGACACCACCCAGAGAGCTTCTCGAATACCTATCCCGCTACGACCTCGGGATCGTCGACCTGGTGCTGACCGTCCGCGAGTTCGTCCTGCACGAAGTGGCGCCGCCGCATGAATACATTCTGAATGTGTATACGGTCGTGATGGGCTTTGGCCCAACCGAAAAGGTGGGCGATCAGGTCTGCGCGATCACGGTGAATGCGCGCTATGTAAATTTGATGTTCCACAAAGGGACCGAACTGGACGATCCGCACAGCCTGTTGGAAGGCACCGGCAAAAAAGTCCGCCATGTGAAGATCCGCTCCGCCGCCGATTTATCCCATCCCGGCATCCGCGAACTGCTGGCCACGGCCTGGGAGCACGCCGGCCTGACCGCCGCCGACCGTAGTCCGGATGGGGAAGTTAGCTCGCGTATCGCCGCGACGTCGGCGAAAACCGCAGTGCGACCTAATGGAAAAGCCCGACGCTGAAAAATAAGAGTACGTGCGCGCGACGATCGCGCTGGTGAAGGCGTGCGGTCGCCTTCGGCGATCGCCCGCCGGCGAAGACGCCCGCGCTCCCAGTTTTCGTCGAAACTTAAGCACCTGCCTGGTTTTCCTGGGCGTTGGCAGATTCCCACGTAGTACACCCCAGCGAGACGGTTTCGGTTAAACGAACTTGCCACGCAATGCAATGTTGGTCGCGGGCCAACGGCTAAGATAGCCCGCAATTATCCCAACTCCGATCGCGTAACCGGGAGCGCGGGCGTCCTTGCCGGCACTTCGCGCGCCAAAGGCGTGCCGGGCACCGAGATGAATTTCGCCAGAATAGAAACCTAACGTACGTTTAAATTGAACCATCCCGCGATCGCGTGGCGACGGCAAAGGTTTCTGGTCCGCGGCTCACGTCTGGGGTCGCAATCCGGCCATGATCACCTGTTGGCAGTACGCAACCAACTGGTTCCAGGCGATCTCGGCAGTTTTGATGTCCAGGAGTTCGATCAAGGCTTTGCTGGACCGGTCGGACGCCTTCAAGTCGTTGAGCAGGCTGGTGTATTTGACCTCTACCGTTTTCCACGCTGCCAGCGCATTGGACATAACCGTTTGCGCCGTCTGGTTGTTTTGCAACATCATCTGGAACGTTAGGTCATAACCGTTCAACGTCGTGACCAAGGCCGTCGTTTCTTGGCCGATCAGTGCAATGATCCCTTCGGACCCAAAACCTTGCAGGGCTTTCAGCGCATCTTGCAATCCGTCGGACCGGATACGGTCGATCGCCGTGTGTATGGTCTGTTCGCCGGTGTAGAGTGCGGCGTGGTCGGCGGTGATCAGATCATAAAACGCTCTCATCCCGGACTGTTGATCCGTGACTTTTTCGCGTTGAGTCGTCAACAGGTCGCATAAGCTTTGCAAACCGGCATGCATCGCGTCGGTCTGCGCCACCGAAAGTAGACCGTTCTGATTCTGTTGTGCGTCCGCTAAAAGGGTCAAAATGGTATCGCCCACGTTTCGGAACATGTCGCTGAACTGTGACACGGCGTCTAGGCCCATTAGGATCTTTACACAAAGAAACTGGCCGGAGAGGGCGTGGGTCTGGACCACCGTGAGGTTAGCCCGCACCTCGGGTAAATTTGCCAAAAGGTCTACCGAATGGCCGAAAATGTTCGCGGGCGCAAAAGTTGCATTGACCAAACCACCCGCATAGCGATTGATCGTCGCAGCCAGCGAGAGAAGCGCGCCCAGCGCCTGGCCGGTTTCGGGTTGGTCTGGTCCAAGCATCCTTAAACCTCCTCGAGTTCCGTAGATCGTCGTATCGTCTAGGCCGCGCGCGGGATCGGAACCGGGGCATCGGTCGAGATCGTGATCGGAGTGTCCTGCATTTTGGTCGCAAAGTCCGCGAGCTGGCCCCACGCCGCTTTGGACGCATTCATGTCGACCATTTCTTTCATGATCTTTAGGAAGTCGGGCCCGCTGGCCTGGGCTAGCTTATCCGTCACCGCCTTCATCTTCTCACCCAACGTGGCCCACGTGCTCAGCACCGGATCCATCTGCGCCTCCGCGTTCGTGATCGTACTGACCAAGGTGGCGACCGTATTCGCGATGGTTTTCAGTACCACAATCTGGGCCTGCTCCTGAGTGATCTGGGCTTGATCGTCGTCGATCTTACTTTGATCTTTCCGAATTTTGACGGTCGCGGTGATGATACCTGCGACCGAAGCGCCGACGCCGATCACGCCGACGGCGAGGGCCAAGGGGCCGGTGTTCATCATTAGCATGCTAACGACAAAGAAGCCCGCCACCCCGAATTCTGACGCAGTCATCAGCCGATTCATGTCAGCGATCTCGGCCCGCAGCCTGAGGATATCGGCGCTGAGATTTTCTACCTGCCTCATATCGTCAGCGATCGCTGTCGCAATGTTGGTGGCGCCGGTGGTTAACGCGGTGTTGTCGGCCGCCAAGTTGACATTGAACGACTTGATCTCGTCTTGTACCGCTTTGATATTGGCCTTCTGGGTCGTCAATTCGTCCGTCAGCCCGCCGAATAGCGCGAGCAGATCCGTCCTTTGTTTGGGAGTAGGATCGCCGGCTCCGATCGCAGTTAATATTCCCATGATCTCGACATAGGTAGCGGTAAAGGTGTTGTTGTAATTGATGATCGCCTGCGGCACCCGGGTGAAATCGGGCATGATGTTGTCCAGCCAGTTCGCCGCGTGAGTTTGCGCGTTAGTGAAGTTGGTCTTGAGCGGTCCATACCAAACGGGCACGTTATTTGGATCCACCGCGACCAGCACCGCATTGCGCATGGTATGGGCATCGGCGGTGATCAATGCCACGGCGTTCAAATAATTGGTCAACTTCGCTTGGATATCGGCAAGTTCGGTAGACGTGTCGTCGTCCGCGGCGCGGGCAAAGGCGAGTGCTGACATGATCTGATTGCTCCCTTCCGAGTTGAATCCGGGAAGAACCCGGCGTCTATATTTGTGGGGGTTCGCCAACGCGTTCGGCGTCGGCAAACTAGATCGAGGCGTCGGGTTCCGGCACCTTCTATCGTCCACCGGCCTTGCCGCCGGTCTTTCGCGAACCAGCCGCCCCTAGCCGCCGACTCCGGTACTTTGTGCCCCGATCATGACTACGGCAAGCGGTACATCCACCGCCGCTAAGGCGGCATCCTGAAGGTCCTGACAGTAATCGCTCAGGTCGTTAGATTCGAAGCCCAGGCGGGCAAGTGCCTGATTGATCGTTCGTAGGTCTTCCGCCGTGGTTGCCAACGATTCGACTTTCCCCTGCACGACTGTCAGTTCGTCAGCGAGGTCAGTCAATGTTTGGGCGAATCCGGTTAAGGTCAGTTTGCCATGCTGTTCGATCTCCAGCATTTGTTTGGATCCGGTAGCCAAAAGATTCAAGGCAAAAATGTCCTGTGCTTCGGCGCCTAACTCGGACTGTTTGTCCATGATCTGATTCATCGCGGTCACTATCTCCGTGACGCTGGAGGTATCTTCGGCGATGGTAATGACGCCAGTCATGATGAAGAGAGTAACGCCGGTGGTCCAGCGGTTTATGCCGTAGGCATAGGGCAAGCCGAGCGCGGCTCCGTTGAGCGCATCCTGATCGAGTTGCATCTGTTCGATCAGTTTCGCGTATCGCTCAGCTATCTGATTCTGAAGTGCGACGATATCGTTGGTTAACGCAACCACGCGGGCCTGCTCTTCAACCATCGCCGTGGTGACGTTCTGCGCGCCCGAGCTAAAAGCAGTTACCTCGTCCGCAAGCGCCGTCCGGAACACGCGCAATTTGGCTTCGAGCGCAGACAGGTTCGCACCCTGGGTTCGCGCTTCGCCGACCATCTGGCCGATCACTTGGACTACCTGATCCGCCAATCCAGCGCGCTGGTCACCGGTGGCCGAGATCAAACTTTCGATGCCGGAAGCGGCGGACGGAACGGCGGCGGCAACCACATTGCTAAAGCTGATAAAGGATTGCGGGAGCGCGGTCAGTTCCGGGGCCAAATCATTCAAGAACGAGTGGCTGGTCCGTTTCAAGGACTCTAGGTTTTCATTGACTGGCGCGTACCAATCCGGTTTCTGGCTCTCGTCATAGAGCGGGAAGAAAGCGTTGAGCGTTGAGTGCAAACAGCCAATAAGTTGAGCCCAGTTGCGAATGAAGGTGAATAGCCGAAGCTTTTCGCTCGCGGCGTCGAGGGATAGGTCGACCGTTGCCATGACTCGGAAACCTCCATATGACTACAAAAAGGACGTCCGCCCCGCCCACTGATCGATAACTCGCATTCATAAGGCGCAGGTGTGTATAGAGTGATTAGTGATCGTGACGCCTTAATGTTGGCCGGGATGCTACTATCCTTCCCCCGCAGAGTCAATTTGTTTGAGGTCCATTCTCGGTCGGCGGCTTGCTGAATGAGCGCTCATTCAGTTATACTTACCGCTACAATTAGGGGAGTATTAGCGGCAATTATAAGGAGCGGATCTTGGTATGATGCGGATCGAACGGGCAGCGGTCTTAGGGGCGGGTACGATGGGGGCGCAGATCGCCGCTCATTTGGCCAATGCGGGTATTCCTACCATTTTGCTGGACATCGCGCCGCGCGAATTGTTGCCCGCCGAAGCGGCGAAGGGGTTGAGCTTAGAATCACCACAGGTGCGTAATCGCATCGCCGCCGCCGGATACGAAGGATTGAAGAAGGCGCGGCCGGCGGCGTACTTTACCCCCGCGGGCGCGGCCTTGGTTTCGTACGGTAACTTCACCGACGATATGGCCAAGCTGAAGGATTGCGACTTTGTACTCGAAGCCGTGGTCGAGAATTTAGAGATAAAGCGCAAACTCTTCACCGAAGTCGAAAAGCATCGCAAGCCTGGTTCCATTATTGCCTCGAACACTAGCGGCATTCCCATTCATGAAATAGCCGAAGGATTTTCGGACGATTTCCGCCAGAATTTCATCGGCGTGCATTTCTTTAATCCGCCGCGCTACATGCATCTGGTCGAACTGATCAAGACCGAATGGACCAAGCCGGAAGTTTCCTGCCAGGTATTCGGTTTTCTGGACCAGCGATTGGGCAAGGGCGTCGTACCCGCCAAGGACCGTCCGAATTTTATCGCCAATCGCGTGGGAACTTTTGGCGCGTTGGCGACGATGCACACGATGTTAGCCGACGGTTACACCATCGAAGAGGTGGACAAGATCACCGGCGTCGCGGTGGGCCGGCCCAAGACGGCTACGTTCCGGACTTTCGATCTGGTCGGGTTGGATATCTTGGCCCACGTCGCTTCGAATCTGCACGCGGCCGTACCGGATGACGAAGAGCGCGACGTTTTCTTGGCGCCCGAATTCGTGCCGAGGATGATCGCCCAGGGCATCTTGGGCAATAAGACCAAGGGCGGCTTCTACCAGAAACAGAAAGGCGAGGGGCGCGACATTTGGACCTTGGATCTGTCGACCTTGGAATACCGCCCGTCCGAGAAGGTAAAGTTGCCCGCCTTGGATGCGGCTAAGGGGATCGAATCCACGCCCGAACGGATCAAGGCGCTGTTCTGGGGAAAGGATCGCGCCGGCGAATTTTTGTGGAAGACGCTGACCCGCACGTTCCGCTATGCCACCAATCGCATTCCCGAGATCGCCGACACGGTGATCGAAGTCGATCGCGCCATGCGTTGGGGCTTTGGTTGGGAACTGGGCGTATTTGAAACGTGGGACGCCGTCGGGTTCGAGAAGACCGTGGCCCGCATGCGCGAAGAGGGCCAGCCGATCCCCGCGAATATCGAAAAGATGGTCGCGGCGGGGGCTACGTCGTTCTATAAGAACGAAGGTGGCCAACGCTCGTACTTCGATTTCGCCAGCGGCGAATACAAAACGTTGGCGGATCAGCCAGGCGTCACCGTGCTGCGGACGGTAAAGGAACGCACCGGGGTGATCAAGAAGAATCCGGGCGCGTCGCTGATCGATCTGGGCGACGGTGTGGCGTGTTTGGAATTCCATTCCAAGATGAACAGCATCGGCGGCGATACGTTGTCAATGTTAAAGTTCGCGCTGGCCGAGGTCGAAAAGAATTTCCTCGGGCTGGTGGTCGGAAATCAGGGGACCAACTTCTGCGTCGGCGCGACTCTGATGTTGTTGTTGATGGCGGCGCAAGAAGAAGAATGGGACGACGTCGATCTGATGATCCGCTCGTTCCAAAACGCCACCATGAGCCTGCGCTATTCGCCCAAGCCGGTGGTGGTCGCGCCCTTTGCGATGACCTTTGGCGGCGGCTGCGAGATGACCCTGCATGCGGATCGCGTACGCGCGGCGGCCGAGACCTACATCGGTTTGGTCGAGGTCGGCGTCGGGTTGATCCCGGCCGGCGGCGGCACCAAGGAATTGACCGTACGCGCAATGGACGCGGCGACCGCGGTCGGCGATGCCGATCCCTTTCCGTTCATCAAAAAAGCATTCGAGACGATCGCCATGGCCAAGGTCGCGACCTCGGCCGAAGAGGGACGCACGTTTGGCTTCCTGCGCGACGAAGATGACATCTCGATGAACGCCGACCGGCTGATCGCCGATGCGAAGGCGGAAGTGATCGCACTGGCCCAGACTGGTTATGTGCAACCGCTGCCACGAACGGATATCTTGGCGCTGGGCAACAGCGCGCTGTCGACGATCAAGTTGGGCGTTCACCAGATGAAGCGCGGTGGGTTCATTTCGGATCACGATGCCCTGATCGCGGAAAAGCTGGCACGGATCCTGACCGGCGGCGATCTGAATCATCAGACCCGCGTTTCCGAGCAGTATTTGCTGGAACTGGAACGCGAAGCTTTCCTGAGCCTATGCGGGCACCGCGCTACGCAAGAACGCATTGGACATATGCTAAAGACGGGCAAACCCTTACGGAATTAGTTTCGGAGGTACGTAATGAGCAACCCGACACTCGAACCGATCTTGGCGGAATTGAACGCGATCACCGCGGACGCGAAAAGCGAATTCGGTGCCTTGTCCGCCGCGCAAATAAATTGGAAGCCGGCCGCGGACAAGTGGAGCATCGCGCAGTGTTTCGATCATCTGATCAACGCCAACGTCGCTTTCTTCCCCGAGATGGAGCGGATCATTGCCGGCGGGCGCAAGAATTCGACGTGGGAAAGCATTTCCCCATTCACGGGATTTATTGGGCGGTGGATGATCAAATCGTTGGACCCGAAATCGCAGAAGAGATTGCCGGCACCGAAACAGGCGCTGCCATCTACGAGCGACGTGGATCCCGCGATCATCGACCGGTTTGCCGAGAATCAAGCAAAGGTGCACGCGCTGATCGCCGCCACGGACGGTATCGATCTGAAGAAGACGGTCATCACGTCACCTTTCCTGAAGGTCGCGACCTACAGCTTATTAGATGGTTTTCAGATCGTGGCGGTCCACGAACGGCGGCATTTGGGCCAAGCGCAGCGGGTGATGCAGGCGCCGGGTTTCCCCGCTGCGTAATCGTTTAAGATGCCGGAATCGGGAAAAACCAAATGGCTGCGCCGCAAATTCAATTTCTTTCCGGCCTATCGCGGAACTGGTGGCCGGATCGATTATATTGCGGATGACCTACGCGAGATCCGCATCCGCCTTCCGCTTTCGTGGCGGACGCGAAATTACGTAGGGACGATCTTCGGCGGCAGCATGTACGGGGCGGTCGATCCGATCTACATGGTGATGCTGATCCGTCTATTGGGCCGCGATTATGTGGTCTGGGACAAGTCGGCGTCGATACGTTTTCGGCGGCCGGGCAAGGCGACGTTGTTCGCGACGTTCGTGATCACGGCCGAAGAGACCGAGGCGATCAAAACGGAATTGACCGAACGGAAATCGTTGGAGCGCATTTATCAGATTGATCTGGTCGATGCAGCCGGTAAGGTACACGCAAAGATCGAAAAGTCGATCTACATAGGACGCCGCGAGCGGGCGTAGGGAATCACGAAGAATAGAATTATGGATTATCCGATAACAGCAGCGGTAAGAAAATTGCGGGCGGCAAAGGTCGAGTTCAGTCCACATCTTTACAACTATGTGGAAAAGGGCGGGACGCGAGCCTCGGCGGCGGCACTTGATGTGCCCGAACATGCGGTGATCAAGACCTTGCTCTTCGAGACGGACGCGGCCAAACCGTTCATCGTCTTGATGCATGGCGACCGGCAAGTGTCGGCCAAGGAATTGGCTCGCCAGATCGGCGCGAAGTCTATTCGCACCTGCAGCCCCAATACCGCGCAACGCGTTACCGGGTATCTGGTTGGCGGGACCAGCCCCTTTGGCGCCAAAACTAAGACGCCGGTCTATGTCGAAAAATCGGTTTTCAAATTGCCGTTGATCTATATCAACGGTGGCAAACGCGGCTTTCTAGTTTCGATGCCGCCCGAGACATTGCGTAAGGTCTTGAAGGTCGAAGAGGTCGAGGTCGGATTGGAAACGGCTACGTAGTAAAAGAACGCATTTGGATAGTTTCAATTTATGAGAGATGCAGTCATCGTTTCCGCCGTGCGTACGGCGGTGGGCAAGGCTCCGAAGGGAACTTTGCGTAATACACGTCCCGATGAAATGGGCGCCGCTGTGATCAAAGAAGCGATCGCGCGCGTGCCCGGATTGGCCGCGTCGGACATCGAAGATGTGATAATGGGTTGTGCCATGCCCGAAGCCGAGCAGGGCATGAACGTCGCGCGCTCCGCGGCCATTCGCGCCGGATTGCCGGTCGAGACCAGCGCCATGACCATCAACCGCTTCTGTTCGTCAGGGCTGCAATCGATCGCCCAGGCGGCCGACCGCATCCGTGCGGGCGGCGCTGAAGTGATCGTCGCCGGCGGATTGGAAACCATGTCGATGATCCCCATGGGTGGTCATACGATCCGGCCGAATCCGTATCTGGTCGAACACTACCCGGATTTCTATTTGAACATGGGTTTGGCGACTGAGAATGTGGCGCGTAAGTATGAGGTGTCGCGTGAAGAGCAAGATGCGTTCGCTTTGCTCTCGCACCAACGGGCGGCGGCGGCACTGAAGGAAGGCCGCTTTAAAGATGAAGTGGTGCCGCTGACCATCTCGGTCGAAGAGTTGGACGGCCAGGGTCGCAAGCAATCGCGCGAAGTCGTCTTTGATATGGACGAAGGCGTCCGGTTCGACGCCACCGCCGAAGGGTTGGCCAAACTTCGCCCCGCATTCCACGTCAAGGGAACCATCACGGCCGGCAACGCGTCGCAGATGTCGGACGGCGCGGCGGCCGTTGTCATTATGTCGGATGAAAAGGCGCGTGAATTGGGCGTGCCACCGTTGGCGCGGTTCGTGGCCTACGCCACCGCCGGTTGTCCGCCGGAAGAGATGGGCATAGGTCCAGTGTTCGCGATACCCAAAGCGTTGAAACTGGCGGGGTTGACCCTGGACCAGATCGATGTGATCGAACTGAACGAGGCGTTCGCCGCCCAAAGCCTCGCGGTGATCAAGACCTTGGGGTTGGATCCTAGCAAGGTGAATGTGAACGGCGGAGCGATCGCCCTGGGCCATCCGTTGGGCTGCACCGGCGCAAAATTGACTGCCAGCATTATCCGCGAATTGGAACGCCGCGATGGCCGCTACGGCCTGGTCACAATGTGCGTGGGCGGCGGCATGGGCGCCGCGGGAATTATTGAACGAATTAAGGTATAAAGACGGTATCGTTGAGTTCGAAACGAAGAATAAAGCGCGGTGAATTCCCCCGCGTAAACCAGGCCGGTATCGGATCGTCGCCACTCCTCTGGGATGGTCCGCTGACTTGCCTCGATCCAAAAACCACCAGAGGGAGACTAGAACCGTGAAATTGATGAAATCGATGACCGCGCTTGGATTGTTGGTTGTGTTCGCGCTGGCCTGTAGTTTTGGCAAGAACGATAACAATAGCAATAACAGCAACAACTCGAACAACAGCAACAATTCCAACAACTCGAATAATTCGAATAATAGCAACAACAGTAATAATTCGAATCAATCCAAGATACCGCAGATCCCGTTACCGAGCGCCACGCCGGATCCGTCATCGACGCCCATACCCAGCGGCGGCGGCGGCGAGACCATTACCCATAGCGGCGCTGGAATCAAGTTCACCGTTCCCGCGGGCTGGACCGGCAAGGCGGCGAGTGATCGTTACATCGTGGCGGCTCCCGACGACAACATGGAAGTTTTCTTCTATGTGCCCAGCGACGGCGATTTTGATGCGGCGTTAGCCAAGGTAAACGGCGAAATGAAGGCGAGCTTGGACGGCATTAAGGTGACCCAAGAACCCAAGAAGGTTTCGCTGAACGGCATGGAGACGACCGAAGAAGTGGGAACGGCCACCTATCAAGGCCGCGCGGCGGTGTGGGCCATTGATGCCATTCACGCGCCGAAGAACCATATGTTCGTCATCACCATTACGGATGCCAAGCAGTTTGAACAGAACAAAGCCGGTTATAAGGAGCTCTTGGGCAGTATCAAAGTGGCAAACTAAACCAGTCGATCGTTCGGGCGACGGGGTGTTTGCATAGGCGCACCCCGGCGCCCGTGAGGATCGCCACAGAGGATCCGCGTTACTAATCAACAATGAAATATCGATTGTTAGCCCAAGCTTTGTTTGTACCTGTCTTGGGAATGTTGTCCCACCAGGTCTTCGCCCAAACCGGAACGGTCGCTAAAGTGGCCAGTGATTCTCCCGCGGTCATCGCGGCCGTGGCACCCTACTATCCGTCCGAGGCGCGCACAAAACATGCGATCGGGTCGGTCAAGGTCGATGTTGTCATAGATCCAAGGGGAAATGTCGTTTCGGCCAAGGTGTCTAGCGGGCATCCGGCCCTGCGATGGGCTTGCGAAAGCGACGCGAAGAAGTGGCAATTTGCTCCGGCCGAGCCCTCGGCCGCTAATCGAACGGTCCAGCTAACTTTTCAATTCACTTTTGATCCGGATGACCGGAACATTACGGATGAAGATCGCCAACATGAATTGGTAACCTTCAAGTCCCCATATTACGTAGAGATCGGCATTTATCCAGTGCTCGTTCACACGCGGGAAACCTAGCCTGTTTGAAGATTGCGAGAAAGAGGAATTAACCATGTCAGCGGTAATTGAAGGAAAGAAAATTGTACCGGGCGGGAGTTTCTTGATCGAAGACAACACCCCCGACAGCGTTTTTACTCCCGAAGATTTTTCGGAAGAACATCAGATGATCGCGCAGACCACGCGCGAAATTATTGATAACGAGGTCCGTCCCCAATTGGACCAATTAGAGAATCACGATTGGAAATTATCGCGTGAATTGCTGGTTAAATGCGCCGATCAGGGACTGTTGGGCGCGAGTATTCCCGAGGCCTACGGCGGGTTGGGACTGGACCAGACGTCGGGCGTGATCATCTCGGAAAATCTGGGACGCGCGGCGTCATTCGCCGTAACGTTTGGCGCGCAGACCAGCATCGGTATGCTGCCGATCCTCTATTTCGGTTCCGAAGAGACCAAACAGAAATATCTTCCGCGCATCGCGACCGGTGAATTGGTCTCGGCCTATGCTTTGACCGAGGCCGGTTCCGGCTCGGACGCGTTGGGCGCCAAGGCGACCGCGAAACTTAGCGAAGACGGCACTCACTACGTTTTGAACGGCGAAAAGATGTGGATCACCAACGGTGGCTTTGCCGATATGTTCGTGGTCTTCGCCAAGGTGGACGGCAACAAATTCAGCGGCTTTGTGGTCGAACGCGGACCGGGTGTGACCAGTGGCGAAGACGAACATAAGATGGGGATCAAGGGGTCCAGCACCACCGCGCTGATCCTCTCGGATGCGAAGGTTCCGGTCGAGAATCTGCTGGGAGAGGTGGGCAAGGGCGCGAAGATCGCCTTCAATATTCTGAACATCGGCCGCTTTAAATTAGGCGCGTCCTGCGCCGGCGGCAGCAAGTTGATGATCCACGAAGCCGTGCGCTATGCCAACGAACGGCATCAGTTCGGCAAACCGATCTCAAGCTTTGGAGCGATCAAACACAAGCTGGCCGAAATGGCCATCCGCACCTGGGTCACGGAAGCAATGACCTATCGTACGGTTGGATTGATCGAGAATGCGGCCGAAGGCGCGACCACCAGTGACGAGAAGTTGCAAGCGATCGAGGAGTACGCCGTCGAGTGTTCGATCATTAAGGTTGCCGGGTCCGAGACCTGCGATTACGTCGCGGACGAGATGGTGCAGATCTATGGCGGCTACGGCTATTCGGCAGATTACCCGGCCGAGCGGGCCTATCGCGATTCGCGCATCAACCGCATCTTCGAGGGCACCAACGAGATCAATCGTCTGTTGATTCCCGGCATGTTATTAAAGCGTGCGCTGGGCGGAAAACTGGCGCTGCTGCCGGCGGCCAAGAAGTTGATGGAAGAGGTACTGTCACCCTCGATGCCGGGCTTTGACGAAGAAGAAGCCGTGCTCGAGGCCGAGATGAAACTTGCGCGCAATGCCAAGAAGGTCGCCTTGATGGTGGCCGGTACCGCAGCGCAGAAGTTCATGGCGAAGCTGGAAGATCAGCAAGAGATATTGATGGGCATCGCGGACATCACCATCGACGCATTCGCCATGGAATCGGCGATCCTGCGGGCGCAAAAAATCGCGGCCGCGCAAGGCGAAGAGGCGGCCGCGCGGTTCGTGGATATGGCGCGGGTCTATTGCAACGACGCGGTCGAACGCATTGATGCGCATGCCAAGAATACCTTGGCGGCGATGTCCGAAGGCGACGAACTGCGGACCTTGTTGGCCGCCTTGCGCCGGTTTACTAAGCTGACGCCGATCAATACCATCGCGGCGCGGCAGCGCATCGCCGAGGTGCTGATCAAAGGCAACCGTTACGCTTATTAGGCACTTCTTTGCGTCTTCTTAGAAACTTCGCGGGAATGAAGTCAGAACCGGGAGCGGTAGCGACTGGGTTTATTCTGTTAGTGCGACTTCTGCGAGGAAAAGAACCCAGTCGCTACCGCTCCCGGTTCTGACTTCATCGCTGATCCTATGGGTTTCCTCGAACGTATCTGCCCGTCGCCGACCGGGCTGAGGAGCTTTGCGTGAAACTGATCTGATCGTAACCGGGCGACCGGCTGACGGTTTGATCTCGCGCAAAGGCGCAAAGCCGCTAAGGCGTTCGAGGCAACTTGCGGTCGGCTATTTCATTTCAGTTGTTATGAAGATCATCCCCATTGTCGTCCCCACACCGTTCTATGTCGGACCGGTCAATTGTTATTTGATCGCCGAGGATCCGGTGACCCTGATCGACACCGGACCCAAGACCAAAGAAGCCAACGACGCGCTGCGAGATGGATTGCGCCGCGCGGGTATTCGCCTCGCCGATATTCGACGCATCGTTCTGACGCATGCGCACGAAGATCATTGCGGCCTGGCAAAAACCATTCGGGACGAAGCCAAGGATGCCGAGATTCTGGTTCACGGATGGGAGACCGGACATCGCGTCGGACGGCTGCAATACGACGAACATCGCGACCTGCTCCGCCGCGCCGGCGTGCCCGCCGACGAATTAGAAATGATTCGTCGCATGTACGAAGGCGTGCGCTCCTTGGCCGATGCCCTGGAAGACGACGAGCATTCTGAATTGGTGGACGAATCAGAATTGGAATTCGCGACCGGTACTTTGCGCGTGTTGCACACGCCGGGGCACACGCCGGGTTCGTGTTCGTTCCTGCGCGAAGCTGACCGGACCATCATCGCCGGTGACTGCGTGCTGAAACGCATCACGCCAAACCCGGTGCTGTCACCCGACCCGTTGGACCCCAGCCGGCGGTTCCCGTCGTTGGCGGAGTATCAGGTCAGTTTGGCGCGGCTGCGTTCGTTCGCACCCACCTTGGTGCATGGCGGTCATGGCGGCGATATCGAGGACTATGAAGAACTGTTTCACCGGTATGTGCGCGCCATCGCCGAGCGGCAGTCGGCGATAATGAAACTTATGCCGAAGAACGGCGCGAATGCTTGGGAAGTGGCGCTACAGCTTTTCCCCGACGCGGCGAATGATGACGTGCACCGTTTCCTCGCGGTTTCGGAAGCGGTGGCGCATCTGGACTTGGCACATTCTGAGGGTAAGCTGGCAGTTGAAATGAGTGACGGTAAGGAAGTATATCGCCGGTCGTGATTTTGACGCGGCCGAAGGCCGCATAGCTCCCCTCCTTGGACAAGGAGGGGCAGGAGCGGAGCGAACGGGGTGGTTGTTCTGTGAAAATCAGAATTAAGGCCTTAAGAACATTTACCGACCAACCACCCCCGGGACGCAAGCGTCCCTTACCCCTCCTTGCCCAAGGAGGGGAGCTTTGGGCTCCGCCGCTGTACGAAAAAATCCGGAACTTTTGCCGTTGGCGGGCGTGAAACCGGCGAAAACCCTTTCCTGGAGGACCCGAAATGAAACTGATCAGATTCATAATTCTTGCTATTTTTCTATCTATTTGTGGTTTAGCTACGGCACAAGAGGCTCAATTGGCTCCCGCGTCTCCGCAAGCTCCGCCGGCCCCGCCGGTGGCAATGACCGATCGGGCGCCGATGGCTCTGGAGGCCCCGCCTGCACCGCCGATGGCGATGACGGTGCAAATACCGCCCACGCCGGAAACGCCGATGGCTTATGCATTCAATATGGCGGGCGGTAGCTACTTGGGCGTAGCCACGGCGAACGTGACCAGCGAGAATGCCAGCCGGTTGGGTTTGGGCGAACCCCGCGGTGTCGTGATCGAACAGGTTATGGAGGACACTCCCGCTTCGCGCGCCGGTCTGCTGAAGGGTGATGTGATCTTGAAGTTTGAAGGCGAGGAGGTGACCAGCGTGCAAAAGCTGACCCGCCTGATCAACGAAGTTGCCCCGGACCAGAAGGCCAAACTGCGCATCAGCCGGGGCGGCCGCGAACAAGATATAACCGTAACCGTGGGCAAGCGTAAAGACAGCTTTAGTTGGAACGGTCGGATCGAAGATATTGGCAAATTGAATTCGGAACTGGGCGCCATTAACGGCCAAGACCTCGGCAAACTCCGCGAGCAAATGGGCAAGTTGAGGGTCGAAGGGCTGGCCAGTGGTCAAAACGGCGTATGGGCCTTTGGCGGCGGCCGGCGCGTGGGCATCTCGACCATCGGTTTGACTAAACAGTTGGCCGATTATTTCGGCGTCTCGGGCGGAAAAGGTGTTTTGATCACGAGCGTTAATCCGGACAGTCCCGCGGCCAAGAGTGGCTTAAAGGCCGGCGACGTTATTACCGAGGTGGACAGCGCCGCCATCGATGACACCGGCGATGTTTCCCGCGCGATCAACCAGAAGAACGAAGGTGATGTGACCTTTACCGTGATCCGCGACCGCGGTCAACGGATGTTCACCGTTACCCCAGAGAAGGGCGCGACCGGATTCAACTTTCCCGAAGGAGGGTTGATCCATCCGTCAGTGATGGTTCAGCCTCGCGTTCGGGTGGAAGGCGTCACGCCGGGCGTAGCGCCCCGTGTGGTCGTGCCGGGTATCCGAATTCGCAGCGGCAGCGTGATCCTTTAAGAAGTAGACAGTAGACAGTAGACGGTAGACAGTAGAAAACAAAAACCGCGGGCCGGATGTTGTTGCATCCGGCCCGCGGTTTCGTTTTGAAACTCCCCTCCTATGCGACCACCCCGCCCTTCGGTCACCCCTCCTCAATCGAGGAGGGGAGTTGGCTAGGCAGCTTGCGGCCGTGGGGTGGTAGTTCTGTGAAATCTTAGAGCGGGTGGAAGAACGTTTAAAGAACAACCACCCCCGGAACCTGCGGTCCCAACTCCACGGGCTGAAGCGCCGTGGCAATTTACCTAGTCCAAGGAGGGGAGCATTGGCCGGCTTCGCCGGTCCCGGTCTCCTGACCCCTGGCTCCCGGCCCCTGCTTAGGGCTTTTGCGCCAGCCGCGCCTTACCGTCTAACGCATCTTGATAGGCGCCACCCGGAATATTACCGATCCGGATCGCGGATTCGTATTCTTTCATCGCTTCCGGCGATTTTTCCATGAACTCCAGAATGCGCCCCATCGCTGCATGCGCGCGCGATACCAACGCCGGTTCCGCTTCGGCCGAAGCCTGTAGCACGACATTCTGGTAATTTACGAAAGCGCGATTCAACCGCTGGGCCTGCAAAACTTCGTCGGTTACTTCCTGTGCCGACAAACTCGCGGTGCGACCCAAGGCGAAGAAGATCCGCGGCTCGCCGGGAAACTCGAACAACAACTGCTTCAATTTTGCGTCGGCTTGGTCGTAGTTGCGTAGCTTGATCAACGCGTCGGCCTCATTCAAGCCTTGGGCCAAGGCCGCGCGTCGTACCGCACCCGGACCGTCATCGGCCACGACCGCATTTTGGTTGGCCGTCCGTCGGGCCGCGCGGGCCTTGGTTGCGCGATCACGTACCACCGCTAGGTCGCCCAACCGGTTCATTTCCTTAGTCGCCGAAAACGAGGCCATCATGTCGGGAAATAGTTGCGCGATATCAAAACCGGAACTCTCGATCCCTTCCATCTGTTCCGCGAAATAGAAGGCCAGGTAAGCACCGTCCTCGTAGGCTTCGGCCAACTGCAACACCGATTCGTCATTCAGTTCGGTCTTTTGCCGTGACAACTCCTTGGTGATCGCCGTCCGCGCCGCCGGATCGGTTGTTGCGTCCAAACGGTTGCGCGCGTCGACTGAAAGATAGTTGATCGATCCGGTCAAGGTTTGCCGCACGTCCGCACCCACGATCAGCGAACGCGCCACGGTGCTGAATACATCGGGCGGCGTGGTGGTGGCCTTGGATTGCGAGGCGATCACCTGCGCAACCTGGCTGCGTTGCGCGGAAATGTCCTTGGCGTATTTAAAAATGACCGGATCCAAGAGGTAGCGCAGATAGGCACGCCGGACCTCGGATGCCGCCGGGCTGGACCGTTCCGGCAAGATCACGTAATAGTCGTCGCCGATCACGCGCAGATTGATCGTTCCCGAGACCGCCAACAGATCCGGCACGATAAAAAAACGACGCTCGTGCTCGCGTGTTTCGACCTTGGCTTTTTTCTGGTCTTTGCCACTCCCGGGGCTCTTTACGGTTACGCGCTCGGTGGCGGTCAGTTGTGGGCGAGTGTGCAGATAATTGGCCATCGCCCGCGCCATCAAGAATGACGTGCGGCGGAAATCTTGGTCATCACCAACCGCTTGGTACTTTTTCACATAAGCGGGCAGATGTTCATCCAATTCGGATTTGTTATAGAACTCGCGAACCAGCGGGGCAAAGTCCAATACGTCCAGTAAACCGCCAGGCAGGTCGTCGGTACGTTCAGGTGATTCCAATCCGGGTACCGGTCCGATCGCGTAAGCCAGCGAGATATAGCGCGCGGCCTGTTCAGCAAACGGTGCGCCGGCCAGGGCCTTATTGTTGCGGTCGAAAAACTCTTTCATGCGGCGGCGCAAGTCGGGATCCAAATTCTGCAGATCGCGAATGACCTCGGCGCGAAATAGTGACGGCGACTTGCCGCTTGGCGTTGGGTCCAAACCCGCGGCCTGTAGCGCGACCATCATTACGATTAGGCGGGGATCGGTCTGGATCCGCACCCCGAACTCGGACAGATCGACCACTTCTTGCCGTTGCACCGGTGGCGTTTGCGGCTGCGGCGCCGCTGGGTTCTGTCCCCGCACCAGGGAAACGGTAAGGAGCGAAAATACCAGCCCAAGCAGTAAAAAACTCTTCTTCATAAACTCATTATTTCTCGAAAAATTACGAATCCAACTCGACTTGCATAAGAAAGATGCCTCGCCCGCGTCCTTGGATGCCATTACCCGTCACGGGAGCCCGATTCCGGGCTGTCGTCCGTGGCGGAGCCTTCAACAGGTTTACCTTTGCGCCGGCGCAAGAACTTCAATGTTAAGGGATAAGCGGCCGCTGAACAAACCACCGAAAGCGCCATTCCGCCAATGGCATAGGGCAAAAGTATGTCGCTGCTATGGCTAAAAACCTGTCGCCAGTAAGTCCCCGAAAAAATGTGCGGATGCCGGAGCAGTTCCATGCCCTCAGGCGGCAATCTCAGCGGCCGGCCCATTACCAACGCGCCCAGTCCGTAAGACGCAATGATGATGGGCACCATGGTTAATAACGGATTATTTACGATGATGCCGGTATAGATCGCGATCTTGTTAAAGCGAAACCAAACGGCGATCGCCGTGGCCAGGATCGTATGCAGACCCAGGAAGGGAGAGAAGGCGATGAAAACACCAGTGGCAAAAGCCAGCGCCGTCCGCTCGGGCGGGTCATCCAACGCGAGCAGACGGCGCAAAGTTTTCCGCAACATATTTCGGCACGAACCGGCGACGCAAACAGCTCGAGCGCGCGCAGGTTCCGTTGCTCAACTACTTTAAGTGTAGCTGTTCAGGGCTTCGGCTTCGCTTTCGTACACGTCAAAGACGGTCAAGAGCTTGGTGATCGCCAGTAGATCTTGCAGCTTTTGGGTCAGATTCAACAGCTTTAACTGACCGCCTTCTTTATTGATCGCGGTAAAACTGGAGACCAGTTCGCCAATGCCACTGGAATCAATGTAACCGACGCCGCCGAGGTTAAGCAGGATCTTCTTCTTACCTTCTTCAAGCAGGCGGCGGATCGCCGTGCGCAAGGCAACGCTGCCTTCGCCGATGGTGATCTTGCCGTCCATGTCGAGAACGGTGATGTCGCCAGCTTGACGCTCGCGGATATTCAATTCAGCCATAACTAGGAACTCTCCCTATCGTTTTCTACGGTTTGTGACCCTGGTTCTGGACCAGTAAACTGGATCGCGATTCCGGCCGGCGCTAATCGATCCAAAATAACAACTAAGCTCATTACATTCTTTTGGTCATTCGGACCAAAGTACCGCCTCCGGGCGGGTTGGACCATTCGACCAGATCCATAAAATTGCGCATAAAAAAGATCCCGCGCCCCGACGATTTTAACAAATTGGCCGCATCGGTCGGGTCGGGCACCGACTCGGGCGTAAAACCCGATCCTTGGTCACGCACCTCAACGGTAAATGCATCCGTTGAAGTAGTGAACGTGACCTCAACCGTTTTTGTTTCATCTTGCTGATTACCGTGGCGGATGGCATTGGCGACGGCCTCGCGCACCGCCATGTCGACCCCAAAGCCCACGTCATCCCCGAGACCGGAACGCCCCACGGCTTCAGCCGCAGCGGCCGCGGCGTCGGAAACCGCTTCCAGACGGCTCGGCAACACGAGTTGAATTTTGTCTTCGGTCACATTTACTGGACGTAGGCTTGGCCCGCATCGATCCGGCCGAGGCGACCCGAAGGCCAGTCATAAAGCCTGAAAAATCAAAATAATAGGAACTTTGGATGTAACACGCCCGCGACCTGAAAGTCAAGAAACGGGGGCCGCGAAGTGGTCATCGGGTGCAATTAAAAGTGCGAGTTATTAAGACATGTCACGAAATGCTGAATCGGGCGCCGGGAGCGCGGACATCCCTGTCCGCAAGCTTGCGCAGCAAGCTGACGTAAACCTAGATTCAACTTTCGCGCTAACCTGCCGCTTTCGATCGCTTACGCGATCTTGCACAGCAATCTGACGTAAACTTAGATTCAACTTTCGCGCTTACCTACCGCCTTAGATCGCCAGCCTACGGTGTGGACACGCAGCTAAACGAAAAAAGTGCGCCTGGTCGTGTGACCTGGCGCACCTTCTGATTGATTTGAAATAGTCTTAGAGTTTTTTCGTCGCGTTCCAATCTTCGCCGGTGGCAGGGTTCTTCTTGGATCCGCTAAGGTCAGCAAATGCCACGGCGCCCAAGAGTGCAGTCACACCCAAGGTTGAAAGCACATAAAGCACATCCGCACGCTCGAAATAAAGCAACGTGATGATCACGACGGCTACACCAGCGATCCACAATAAAGTTATCTGTTTGCGGCTCACTCTACGTCCGCCGGCCGAATTTCTGTTTGCCATTACCTATGCTCCAAAAAATAGCTGAATCGAATTCAATAACTTACCACATTATCGAGC
>JBDSEC010000537.1:0-12612 GCA_039920205.1 Pyrinomonadaceae bacterium | reverse complement strand
CAGGTCGGTCGTACAGGCATTCTTCTTTATTCGGTCGAGAACATCGCCCGAGGCTGACGGTCTTGCCAAACTTGCCCAATCGCATCCCGACAGTAACGGAAGCGCGGCACTCATTAATAGGGTATTTCGCAGAAAAATTCGTCGATCCAGCCGTCGTTCATTCATCGGATCCCGTCCTTTTGCGCCATCGAATCAATAATTAGACGGCACGACTCGCGGTTTTCTTCCCGAATAGAATAATTTTGTGCTAAAAGGCACATTTAGAGCGAATTTGCCTGGTAAAAACAAACCAGCCACACGGACCATTTCCGTTCAGCGTGTCTACGGTTGACCGCTCGCCACCTCTTGTGGTTACCGTTGTCCCGGTCGGCATTAGATCGAACCGATCGCCGTTGATCCGTTCAATTTGGTCGTTGCGCGGATGACTGCCTGGGACCCGAATAAAAACGGACCGGTCATGCAGGTGGGTCCTGCACAACCGGTCCGCGAATGACGGCTCGCCACCCCTGGGGCCGTCGAATAGCGTAAGGCCCAGCCGCGATGGCCAGCTAACGCTGAACTTGATCGTTAGTGATCGGGCGCCAACGGTGTAAAATCGCCCCGCGGTCCGAATTGGAGCGAACTTAGGTCGCCGCACGGAACAAGTTAACGCGCGTTCAACTCACGCAATATTACCGGTAGTTGAATGGAGGTAACCTATCCAATTGGGTAGGACAAATCTCTGGTAGTTGCGGTTTTCATTTGGTATTTCTCGATCCGGACGTCTTACCTATCCGAAAACTATCCGAACGGGTGGGGCCATAGAATGATGGTTCGAGCTGGCCGGCGAAGCCGGAATCTCGATGCCGAACAAAACACCAGACGAAAATGGTGCTGGTTGGATCGATCGATCGTCCTCAGATCTCAGGTAGTTGGGAAAAAGAAAGATCGAACCAGACCCGCTTTAAAGCGCAGCGGATCTGATCCGATCTGTGATCGGTCTTGCCGCGAATGGCGAACTAAGGCATTGGGCTGGTGACCGGTATATCATTCGCCAGTCCGAACTGCACCGCCCGAAGCGTGCCGGTGCTGCTTTTCAGGATGTACCAGGTGCCGCTGCGAAAAACCGCGGTATCGGCCTTGCCATCGTTGTCGTAATCGGCAGGTTGCGGTTTGTCGCCATTCTGTCCCCACTGCGTGGCGTGGAACGAATTGTTCGAACTGTAAATGATGTACCAAGCCCCCGTTGATGGCCGAAAAACCGCGACATCCGTTCGTCCGTCCCCGTCATAGTCCGCAGCGACCGGCTTGTCTCCGTTTGAACCAAATGAAACGTTCAAGACCTGATTGGTGCTGGTATTAAGTATGTACCAATATCCATTCGACGGCCTAAATACGGCATACTCGTCATTGCCATCGCCGTCGAAATCCGCGGAGACGGGAATGTCGCCGTTCTGCCCAAATGGAACCGCCTGTCCGCTGGTGCCCACGTATACGTACCACGTACCATTGCTCGGTCGAAACACCAGGGGATATTGGTAATTGATACCGTCATAATAGACCGAGCGGCACAACGGGATATCGGTATTCAGCCCCCACGCAAACGAAAAAGGACTTTGGGATTGGGTAAGCAGATACCAAACTCCGATATCCGGTCTAAAAACGGTATAGTCGGGTCGTCCATTGTGATCGATATCGCAGACCAACGGTTTATCGCCATTCGCGCCGAAATTCATTGGCCGTAGTGTTTCCGCGCCGCTATCAAGCGAATACCAAGTCCCGGTCGTGGGCCGAAATACGGTCAGGTCCGCGAACCCATCCCGTTCAAAGTCGGGTACTTTTTCACCCTTGTACGTACCAAACGTTAGAGTGAAATTGCCTATATCAGCTCCTTGACCCGAATTCTTGCCGTCAATGGCAAGGTAGAATTCGGCAAAGGGTGCGGCCTGCAAAACAACATTGATACGTCCTGATACTTCCTGACTAACGACCGGAGTCAGGTTTGCCAGGCTTGAACCGCTGTAGATCGCGAACAGTGTATCCACCGGGTTATTGGGATTGTCCAGAGAATGGCTGTCGACGGTAAATTGCACGGTGCGGTTAAAATTGAAGGGATTGGACCATTTGAACCAGATCGATCTACCTCCGGCGTTGCCGGCATGCGCGGGTTCACCTGCCTCTTTGCTGGCGCCCACGTTAGTGCCATTTATAACACTCGTTTTCAGCGAGCCGGCTAGATGGTAATTGATCACCCCGGCGAAGCTGTCGTTGTCCATCGCGTTTGCAAAATTGAAATTCAATAGCACATTTCCAGACGCGGCGCCGCCGCCATTATTGAAACCGTCGACCGCAATGAAGTAGATCCCTCCCGGCCTGGTTCCCACGCTTAGGTTACTTGCGATATTGCCGGAGCCATAGCGTTCGTTATTGTCGCTTGCGGAAAGCTGGGTAAAACCGGCGAAACTGCTGCCAACGTAAACCGCGAGCGTGGTATTGAATCCGCTGCCGAAAGTGTCCAAACTAAGTACCCCCGTTCCCGGAGAAACAAATTTGTACCAAACCGAGTTGCCGCCCTTGTTTAGTGCATGCGCGGGTTCCCCGGCTTCTTTGGTCGCGGCCACGGTGGTTCCCGTTACCGTGCCCGAAACACCGCTAAGTAGTTGAGCGTTCGCGAAATTGTCGTTGGCTGGGGCCAACAGCATTTCGCCGGTGCCCGCCGCCTCGCGGCTAGCGGCCGCCTGGACCAGTCCGGTAAACATACTGAGCGTGATGACAATTAGCAACATCAGCGCGAATGATCTTTCGTGTATCAATGGTTTTCTCATTTTCTTTAGTCTCCTCAGCCACTATGTGGGCGGCGCATGATCGGTTATGAATTTCGGGTAGCATTTCTACGCGATCAAAAAGCTCGATCAATTCCGTGGCTACCCGATCGATGAGTGGAGACTACGCCCAAAAACCCGCCAAGTAACCATCTGATCGAGTAGTTACAAGATGGTCGAGAAATTCGCATTTGTTAAGTTTTGTTGAGTAATAATCAAGTTCCAATCCGTTAGAGACCGCCGGAGAGATCGGATCAGGCCAATCCCTATCCAACGAGGCAGGGAAGCTAAACCAATCCCTATCCAACGAGGCAGGGAAGCTAAACAATATGTCACTTGGTCTAAACAAAAAGGACCGGAAACGAAGGCTCTACCTCCGTGTCCGGTCGATCTGGGTGAGCTGCGAAGCGCGGCTTAATTATCGATCGGCGTGCGCATGCGGCGATCGATAACAGGGTAGAACTTTGAACTATCTGACCTGTAACGTATTCGCCACCGGTGAATCGTTTGTAATGCCAAACGGAGTGGTGACAAAACCCAGCATGCTGCGTTGGGCATAAAAGGTCGAGTTGTTGGGACGCCAAACGGCGGGGTCAGTCTTGCCATCGCCGTCATAATCACCCGGGGCCGCTTGGTCGTTCGAGAAACCAAAAACCATTACGCCCAACTGCTGATCCGAACTGCGTAGCCAATACCAGGTGCCCTGCCGGAACACGGCGAAATCGGTTTTGCCGTCGCCATCAAAATCTCCGGGCAGAACATTGTCAGTGGCCCAGGTGCCCCAGGTTTGCGATTGCACCGTCCCATTGGAACTGCGGATCACGAAAAACGTGTTGGCCGGATTTCCCGACGTAGTTCGGTAAACCGCGACGTCGGCTTTTCCATCTCCATCGTAGTCACCGCGAATCGAAATATCCGAGGTGTTACCAAACAAAACGGAAGTAAAACCGAGCAGGCTGCGTTGAATGAACCAGGTCTTCGTCGCGGGCGATCCGGTGAACCGGGTCACGGCTGGATCGGCCTTGCCGTCACCGTCGAAATCCTGCGTGACCCGTGGGTCATCATTGGTGGTTCCAAAGGGGATCGAATTGACGGTGCCATTGGAACTTCGGAGTACATAGAAAAAGCCTTGCGCACCGGGCCGCCACACAGCGATGTCGGCTTTGCCGTCCCCGTCATAGTCGGCCGGCACGGCGACGTCACTGGTAATGCCCCACTGCGAACCGGAGAATCCCAAATTGCTCCGCAACAGATACCACGACATGGCTCCCGCGGTATCGCGGATCACGGCATAGTCGGACTTACCGTCACCGTCAAAATCCATGACCCGATTGGCCCCGAGCGGTGCGCTTGCAGCGCTTGAAGCTGATGGCTGCGGTGCGGTTTCCTGCGCTGCAACCCGGTTGACTGCGTCTAAACCCGTCATGCCGCCAAGTGTAAAGATGATCACCGAAAGCATTATCGGGAATCTAGAAGGCATGAATTGGCGTAGGTCCAAGCGTTGGCTAAGACTCGAACTTGCTTGACTAATAAATTGAAAGATCATCGAATAGTGGACTCCTTGGGGCGCTGATCAAGCGGTTTGCCGCGATTAATAATTCAGGCAGTGCGGTTCAGCCGGCTTTCGATCCGGCGCACTGTCAGTTTCATAGGGAAAACAATACGGAAAAATGCGGAATGGCTAACCATCTAATTGACTAGGCTTGTTTGCCGTGAGTTTCAGGGTGGTAATTCAGTTTTGTTTGATGTTTGCAACCCTTACGAGTAGTCCACGGGATCGGCGCGACATAAAGATCCGTTACCGGCCTATCCATTTGAGTAGTGGCGACCAGCCTAGATTTTTCGGTTTATAGCCCAGAACGTTCCTGACCGCGCCGTTTAATGCTCGGGCAGAACGAACAAAGCCAGGGTCGACGACATAACTTTACCGGCAGAACCCGCAACCTACGTCGCGTATTCTGCCGGTAATTGTTGGTGCGCCTTACCCCATCGACCATCCGTTCCTAGATCGATCAGTAACGGTTTGTCACCAATTGTTATTCCCTAAGCTGATCGTAAAAGTACCGGTATCCGCACTTGCTCCAATCGGCGTATTCGGCGCCGGTCAGGTAGATAAATGGCGTCGGGCACCGACAAGAACGTCACGTGATCCAGATTGATCGTGTGGTTGCAGTGACGGCCTGTAAAGCATGTTTGAATCGGATCACCAGGTTGGACTGGTCATTTGAATGTCCGTTGACAGTCCGAACTGTACTGCATTAATGGTTACGAAGTTAGGGCGTAAGTACCAAGTTCCATTCCGGAACACTGCTAGGTTCGCATAACCGTCGTTATCGTAATCCGCCGCCTGCGGCCGATCACCGTTTTGGCCCCATTGAATCGGGTGATAGGAATTATCCGAGCTATAAATGATGTGCCAGACACCGGTTGCGGGCCTAAAGACCGCTATATCCATACGGCCATCGCCATCGTAATCGGCGGGTACCGGTTTGTCTCCCGACTGCCCGAACTGAACTGCCTGATACTGATTCGTGATCAAATTCAAAACGTACCAAGTGCCGTTTGACGGCCGGAAGACGGTAATTTCGTCGTTACCATCTCCAGTAAAATCAGCGGAGATCGGGATGTCACCCAGTTGGCCAAAGGATACAGCGGCACCATTGATCCCAACGTCTATCCACCAAGTTCCGGAACTTGGGCGAAAGACCGTTGGATACGAGTTGGTAATTCCATTGAAATATGTGTTCCGTAAAACCGGTACATCGGTATTAAGGCCCCAATTGAATGCCTGAAATCCCATATTCGCCGAGATCGTGTACCAAGTACCTATGTCCGGCCGAAACACCACAAAATCGGTATTGCCATCGTGATCAAAATCAGTTAACAACGGCTTGTCACCGTTTGCGCCAAAATGAAAGGAACGGAGGGCGGCCGTAATACTATCCATGGAATACCAAGAACCCGTCGTCGGACGAAACACAGTGAGGTCGGCCTTACCATCACGGTCAAAATCCGCCACCCGCGGATCTTTGAGGACACCATAGGCTAGGGTGAAGTTTCCGGTGTCCGCACCCTGGCCCGCATCGAAACCGTCAAGCGCTAGATAATAATCGGTAAAAGGCGCGGCTTGGAGGACCAGATTGCCATACCGCCCAAAGTGTTTGCTCGCAACTGGAGTCAAGTTACCGACACTCGAGCCGGTGTAAATGGCGAAAAGCGTATCGACACCGCTGTTTAGGTTGGCCAATGCTTGGGTTTCAACGCTAAAGTTGAACGTCCTAACATAGGCAGTATTATTCGACCATTTGAACCAAACCGATTTCCCCCCCGCATTGCCGGCATGATTTGGCTCACCCAATTCTTTGCTCGCTCCGACATTTGTAGCGCTAAACCATTTTGTTTTCGCTGAGGGATTGAGCCAATAGCCATTCACGATCCCGGCAAAATTGTCGTTAAGCATGGAATTGCCAAATTCATAATTGAGTATCGCCGTCCCACTTTCGGCCATCGCACCGTTGTTTTCACCATCCAACGCGATGTAATACGTGGTATTTGTTTGGGTGCCAAAAGACAGCTTGCTAGCGATCGACTGTAATTGCGCGATTTCAAGGTCGTCATTAGCGGCGACCGGTCTCAGATTGTTTAATGATGACCCCGCATACACGGCTAGCAATGTGTCAAAGCTCGACCCAAATGTATTAAGCGTCAATACCCCGTTACCCGGCGCCACAAATTTGTACCAAACCGAAGCGCCGCCCTTGTTGAGTGCGTGTGCCGGTTCGCCGGCTTCCTTGGTGGCTGCGGCCGTTGTCAAATTGATCGAACCGGAAACTCCCGAAATCATCTGAGCACTGGCGAAATTGTCATTCGCCGGAGCCAGTATCGTTTCGCCACGGAATTCCGTTTTGGAGGCGGACCAGGCGGCGCTAGTAAAGATGTTCAAAGAAACCGCGATCAGTAATATCCGGGTAACCGTCAACTTGTATAGCGATAACTTCATTTTAGTTCTCCTTAAAACTGCACCTGGGACGACGTGCAGTTGTGAATCCCGACAAACCCCGAGCGGCTCACCGCGCGGGCCAGATAACCGTCGAACGTGGAAAAGATTAGTCGAGAGTTGAGGGTCTGAACCCACCCAGATGAATAGTCAGGGAAGGTGAGTGCAGGAAAAACCGTTATTGACCGAAATGAGCAGTAAATTGAAGGTTAGACAAAAAAGACGACCCGGCGCTTCTGGCGCTAGGTCGTTAATGATGACAACACGATTGAATTGGGCTCAAACGATGCGATCGCGTAAAGCCTTTACCACCGCTTCGGATTTGGAATGGACTTGCAGCTTATCGAAGATATTGCCCGTGTGATACTTGATCGTGTTGTTGGTGACGCCAAGCGTCTTGGCCGCCGTCGCGTAATTATGCCCTTCGACCAACAGTTTCAAAAGGCGAATTTCGTGCGGCGTCAATTGGTGATCGGACCGGTCTGGCGGTCGGATATCGCGGAACAACATGATCACTTTAGACGCCACCTCGGGTGAGATCGGAGCGCCCCCAGCGACAGATTCCTTAATATTTTCCAACAATCGCGTGGGCGGAGTGCTTTTCAAAAGGTATCCGCTGGCCCCCGCGCACAACGCATCAAAAATGCGCTCGTCGTCGTCATAGACCGACAACATAAGGATCTTCATTTGCGGATGTTGTTCCTTAAATATCTTTATCCCCTCGATCCCAGTCATTCCCGGCAGGCCGATATCCGACAACAAAACATCCGGCACATTGAACTTAAGCTTAGCAAGAGCAATTTCCACGGAACGATAACTTCCGGTACAAGTAAATCCGGGCGTGAAATTAAACAGCACTTCCAGACCCTCGCGAATCTCGCGCAAGTCCTCAATGATAGCGATCTTGATCGGTTTTGACTGGCTATTTTCCATAAAACACTGCTGGGTCGTGACTATGACCCCACCATAAACTGAGTCTAAACGGTTTCCCGGTTTCCGTCACTACCCGTTCGGGTGGTCACCGGCGCCGGATCATCCGCGGCCGGCAACAGGAAATTCAAGATCGTTACGGTTCCCTTTCCCGGCCCTGACTCGATCGCAAACACACCGCCCAATTCTGTCGCCCGTCGCTTCATGCTGAAGAGTCCGTTGCCGCCTGGCTCCTCGTCATAAGCATTCGCCCCTGGCCGGGTCGCATCTGGCGGAAGCGCGAATCCAACCCCGTCATCGGCAATTCGTAGATCTAACCGGCCGTCAGCCACCGAGAAACTGATTTCCACCATTTTGGCTCTAGAATGTTTGACAATGTTGTTGATCGATTCCTTAAAGATCAAATAGACTTCGCGACGAATGTTCGCACCCAAGACATGGTCGCTATCCTCAACCGCAGCGTTAAATTCGAAATCGATCTCTTTGGCCGTCAACACATCGCTGGCAAATCGACGCATGCGTTGGACCAGATCAACCAGGTGATCCTTGCGCGGATTGATGGCCCACACAATGTCACCCATGGTGGACACCAATCCGGTAGAAACCTGATAGATCTTCTCCAGTGGCAGCCGCGGAACTTGTCCGACCGCACTTTGCTGTTGCGCTACTTCCGACAGGATCGCGATCTGCGTCAGCGAAGCCCCAATATCGTCGTGCAGGTCGGTGGCGATGCGGGAACGGACCCTCTCAAGTTCCGCCAAACGACTCTCTTTGACGCGGCGAAGATTTTCCGAGGCGATATTCGCATCGCGCAGTGCCAAGTTGACCGAGCGCAATTGCGCGAAGCGATAGCGAAATAATCCGAAGGCCAACGCGGCTAGCGCCACTCCCACCAATAGCAGGAACCACCAGCGCAACCAAACCGGCGGCCAGATCCGGAACGTGACCACCGCCGGCTGCTTACTAACTTGGCCATTCGAAGTTACGACCCGCACCCAAAACCGATAGGTTCCGGGCTGCAGATTCGCTAGCGTTACCGTGCGTTGTGGAGTGGGAGCGCTCCAATCGCGATCGGCCCCGTCCAACTTATATTGATAAAGCAAGGTCTCGCCCGCGTTAAACTCGAGTCCGAAAAAGTCCACCTGCAAAGTATTCTGATCGTGTCCGAGCTCCAATGAACCGATCTCGGCTTGGCCCAGATCGGAAACCGGCTGAGCCACGCCGGAGATGCGCAATCCACCTAACCAGACGGCCGGTACCTCACGTGGGCCCGCCGCACTGGGGGTCAGTCGCGAAAGACCGCTAGTTGTGGCAAACCAAACTACTCCGCTTTTGTCGCAGAAAGAATCCACGACAAAATCTCCAGCCAAACCATCGCTTACCGAATAATGGTTTACGCGAAATTCGTCCGGGGGGATCCGGTCCACGCCGCGCACCATTCCCAAGTAGATGTTTCCCAGGTGATCTTCGGTCATGGTTCGGATGTTATTGCTAGACAATCCATTTTGAAGATTGATATGTTCGACCTGCGGCTGCGGAGCGCGCAGATCGCCGATCCGTCCCACCCCACCGCCAGACGATGACATCCACAATCGACCCGTCCGGTCGATCAGCAGATCGGTGATGACCCCTTCAGGAATACCAACATCTTTTCCGAAAACGGTGAATCGTCCGTCCGCATATCGCGCTAGTCCCCCTTCATAGAAACCGAGCCACAAATGTCCGTCGGCGTCCTGAACAAAAGATGAAACCGATCTCCGGTTGGGATACCCGTCGGCTTCGGTAAAAGTATGAAATTTCGCTTCGCCCGGCGCCAGCCGCGACAACCCGCGACCGTCCGCGTTACCCGCTGGTTGTTGGCTGGTCCAAATATTTCCTTCACGATCTTCATAGATCTGAAACAGCTCGTTCGACTTAAGGCCCTCGGCGGTTGAGTAGATCGCCGTCGGCCTTTGAAGATTTGTCCGGTTGAAACGGTACAACTTGTCACGCGATAGGATCCAACAGTTATCGTGCCGGTCCAAATACGCAAAACGCGACATCCAAATTGCCGGCGATGTACTAGAGATCGCCGCCTGCTGGGTCTTAAACCCGGTCCCGTCAAATTGGCTGACAAAGTAATCGCCATTGGCAAAATACAGGGTGCCATCGGGCGCTTCGCCGATCGCCTGAACATTAGCAGACCCCAATCCGTCAGACTCGCCATAACTGCGCAAGCTGCGGCGGTCCAGGCGGGCCAAACCGGATTGACCACCGATCCAAAAATTTCCCGCGGTGTCCTCGATCATGCGCGACATGTTGGGGATCAATCCCTGGATGGCGCTGTATCGACGAAACCCACTGCCGTCAAACTCGAACAGTTCTTTTTCCGTGGTAAGCCAAATGTGCCGGTCCGATGATTGATAAAGTTTGCGCGACGGAAATTTAGTGAGTAAATCTCCGCCGGAAAGATAGAGCCATTCACCCGGACGCACGGGCAATTTGATCGGTTCCGACATCTTGACCGGAACGCGAGGCTGTCGCAGCATGGGGTGAGACGTGAATTGGACCTTTTGGTCAAGGTCTTCCGCGGGCTCCGGAATAAAGACGGTCAGGTCGAGTCCGTGCGAATACCAGATACGGCCTTCCGTGTCCAAGACCATTGATTCGTTGCTCTGATTTACCGGTTTCTCTTCGCGATAATAAACCACGCGCCCGTCCGGTAAATATCGGATCAATCCTATGGTGGTGTTCAACCAAAGGCTTCCATCAGCGGGTTGGCAAAAATCAATAATGATCGGATCGGGTAGATCTTTCGGCAAATGCAGGTCGATCTTTTCTGTCGTTACTTTTGCCCCCGCATCCTTTACCCGATACAGATCACTACTTCCCAACCACAATTGGCCATTCCGGTCCTCAAATACGTTTCCGCGAATGCCATCGATATATTCGGCCGGTAAGATCGGTCGTCCGTTTCTGCTCGAAGGGCTGCGCGACGAAACGGCGTTCGGGTGAAAACGGTAAAGCCCGCCCGTCGTGGTGATCCAATAATCACCCTTGCTGGATTCAAAGATGAATTCGACCCCGGGCGGAGAGTCCGTATCGCCGATCTGGTAAGTTACGAATTGCGATCCGTCGAATCGACTTAGACCATCCCGCGTGCAGAACCAAAGAAAGCCGCGCGAATCACGCATCAAGTAATCAACGAAACCGCTACCCAAACCGTCGGCTGAGGTGAAGACCCGGATCGGCAATCGCTCGGCACGCGCGGCAGGGATAGCGAATAGGCAGGTCACCACCATCAACAGCAACCAACCAAAAATTATTCGTCGGGGTCTCATTTGGATCTGTGTCTCGCCAAATTACGTTTGGCCGGATATACCCGAAAATGCATCAGGTGAAAGCGGGCTAACTTTACCAATCATCGGTACTTCCTTCAATGCTAAGGGGTGATCTACCGGACCGAGCGTGTCCGCGCCGTGGCGCTCCACTCGCGGGTTCGCTCCCAAGGTAGCGATGAGAAACTCGGGAACCAGGCTTGTGAGAATTTCAGACGCGCCCGGCCCGCCGCCGGGACTTTGCCGGTAAATAAAAAAAGCGGACCGGTACCGTGGCTATGCACCGCGGTTCCCGTCCGATGACTCGCGAACTACCAGGCAAAGGCAAATATTGCGCGTTAACGAATGTAACTCGAAACCGGGATATCACCCGGCAATCCGAAATTGACTACCCGCAACGATCCACTCTGACTTTGCAAGATGTACCAAGTGCCGTCGCGAAATACGGCGATATCGACCTTTCCATCCCCGTCAAAATCTGCGGGTTGCGGAACGACAGTCGAGAGGCCCCATTGGACTCCCGTCATCGCGCCAGTGGCGGTGAAACGGATCCACCAGGTCCCGCCAGAGGGGCGAAAAACGGCAACATCCGCCCGGCCATCACCGTCATAATCCGCCACCACGGGCTTGTCACCGGGCAAGCCAAATTGGAATTCAAAGCTGTTTCCACCCTGGCTGTACCAGGTACCCGTCGAGGGCCGAAAAACCGTGAACTGGTCCTGGCCACTGACATTGAAATTTGACAGTACTGGGACATCGCCGGCCTGGCCGCAATGAACCGGGGGACCACCGGGGACATACCAGTTACCGTCACTCGGGCGAAAGACCCGGAACGAAGTTAAGATCTGGTCATAATCGATGACCGGGATGTCTCCGGGCGAGCCCCAAATCGTATCCTGAAATCCGTAGTCGGTGCTGTTCACAAAAAACGTGTTGGACGACGGTCGATACACCGCCACATCCAACTCGCCGTCGTTTCCAAAATCGGCCAACATCGGAATGTCCCCATTGGCGCCAAACTGCTTCGAGCGAATCTTGTCCGTTATGCTGTCGATCGAATACCACATGCCCGTTGACGGACGATAGACGGCAATATCGGCCCGGCCATCATGGTCAAAATCCGCCATTTTCTTGTCTTTAAAGATCCCGTATTCGATGGTGAACGTTCCGGAATCAACACTGAAGTTATTGAAGTATCCATCAATTTGCAGGTAATAGGTCACACCCGCCGCGGGCGCAAAATTCAATTCACTTACCCCAGTGTTGTAATTCTGTGTAACCAGGGTCAACGCGTTCAGGCTTGGTCCCGTGTAGATCGCACTACCCGTCGTTACGCCGAAGTTGACGGCTTGGTTGACTCCTTGAATGCGTAACGAGTAGGTGCGATAAACACCCGGCGCGGCGGCCGGGCCAACCCATTTGAACCAAACCGATTTCCCCCCGGGATTGCCATTGAGATTAGGTTCACCCACCTCTTTCGTGGCTCCCACATTACTGGTAGAGAACAATCTTCCTGAAGTGCCGGTAAGCAATTGCGCGTTGGCAAAATTATCGTTGGCCACCACAT
>JBDSEC010000536.1:0-6862 GCA_039920205.1 Pyrinomonadaceae bacterium | reverse complement strand
ATTAAGAACAAATTGTTCTTTTTTGGCAGTTTCGAAGCCTACCGGCTGCGTTCGGGCATCAACTTTGTTGAAGCCGTTCCGTCGGCCGCCGCGGCGGCCCGTGCGGTCCCGGCGATCGCTCCCTATTTGGCCGCGTTCCGTTCGCCCAATGCGGTGATCTTGCCGGGCGGTTCGACCAATCCGGATTTCGACATCGCGCAATTGGCCGGCAATGCCCGCACAGACGAGAATTCGGTTGCCGCGCGGTTCGATTACAAGCCGAGTCAAACCACTTCATTCTACTTCCGCTACTTTCGCGATCAAGGCAAAGACGAACGTCCGGAAGGCGTTTCCGGCCGCCGTGTGTTGATCGAAGCCGTTCCGCAGAACTCGGTCTTTGGCTTTCAGAAGATCTTTGGAACCAATATCATCAACGAATTCCGGTTGGGCTACAATGGCGCGCGGACGCGCATCAACGGCGTCGCGCCGACCATCAACGGGTTGGATCTCTCGGCCGTGATCATCAACGTTTCCGGCAGCGTCGCCAATACCGGCATCTCGGGTCAGGGGACGTCGTCGGGTATTTCGATCCCCGGCGGTTTGGTCCGCGCCAACAGCGCCACCAACGGCCGTGGTCAGCCCTATACGCCATATTCGCTAGGCTTTATCGACACGGTGAATTGGACCAGAGGAAATCATAACCTGAAGTTCGGTGGCGAGGTTCGCCTGATCCGGTTGTATACCGACCGGCTGGGCGGCACAACCTACACCTTTTCGAATCTGAACGCGTTTTTGGCGAATACACCGACCTCGGTCCAGTATCTGGGCGATGTCAGCGCGGCGAGCCCCTTCAACAACGGCGCGACCGGTGAACGCTTGGCCAAACAGCAGTACTATATTGTTTACGGTCAAGACGAATTCAAGCTGCGGCCAAATCTGACGTTGAGCTACGGCCTGCGTTACGAGTACTACACACCCTTGCGCGAAGATCGCGATCTGCAGGTCCTGTTCAATATCCAAACCGGACAATTGAAGCCGGCCACTCAGGCGCCCTACGGTTCGTCCAAGTCGAATTTTGGCCCTCGGGTTTCGATCGCGTGGCAACCGGCCTTTAACAAGTCCGGCCTATTCGCCAACGGACGTACGACCTTACGCGCTGGATTTGGCATCTACTATGGACCCGGTCAGACCGAAGATCAGATCCAACCGATCGAAAGCGACCGCATTAGCTCGACCATCACCAGCGGCGCGCTGCTGGCGTTCCCGGCGAACCTGCCGGGTATCATCGCTAACTTCAACGCGAATCCGACCAACCGGCAATATCAGCCGCGTGCTTACGCCAACGACTACACGATCCCTGAAAAGGTCTATCAATACAGCGTCTCGGTGCAGCAAGAGCTCCCGTACAATATGGTCATGACGGCCGCGTTCGTTGGCAGCCAAGGACGCAACCTGTTCCTGCGCAGTGTGGCCAACAAACTGTTCCCCGGGCAGACCACGATCTTGGATGGCACCGCGTTGCCGAGCGGATTCGGCGTGATCAATCGAACTAATGCCGGTGGTCAGGTGATCGGTGTCACGCAAGTGCGCGAGTTCGATATCCTGAACGGCACGACGGTTTCGAAACCGTATGCCGAGGTCGACTATAAGACCAGCGGTGGGGATGACAGCTATCGCGCTTTGCAGACGTCGTTATCGCGCCGGTTTGAATCGGGCGTAACCATGAATGCGCAATACACGTTCGCACGCAGCTTTGGCACGACCGCCGGTTCGAACGAAGCGCGCACTTCGGCGCAACTGGACAACTTCGAAGCCGACCGCAGTTACAACAACTTTGACGTCCGCCAAACCTTTAACCTAAGCGCGTTGTATGCGCTTCCGTTCGGCGAGGGCAAAACCTTCAATTGGGGCAAAGTCGGTAACGCGATCTTTGGTAATTTCGAGATCGGCGGCATCGTCAATGCGCGCAGTGGGTTGCCGCTGGAGGTAAACGTGGTCCGGCCCGATGTGGTCGCGATGTGTGTCGCGGCCGCGGGCTGCACGGTGGGCGCGGTCAACGTAGCCAACGGCTTCGTGGCGAACTTGGGAACCAATCCTTCGGGCGCGGTGCCGCTTCCGACCGGATTCACGGCGGTGATCAACACGCCGGGCGGGGGCAATTCACGCAACATCCGCCGGCCGAATCTGATCGCGGGTGTGCCGCTCTATTTGAATAACGATCGGCAACTGTTGAATCCCGCGGCTTTCTCGATCCCGCTTCCCGGTCAGTTCGGGAATCTGACGCGGAATGCCCTGCGCGGCCCCGGGTTCAAGCAGTTCGATATTATCCTGAACAAACGTTTCAAATTGGGTGAACGTGCCAAGTTGGAATTCCGTACCGAGATCTTTAACATCTTTAACCAAACCAACTTTGCCCAACCGTCGGCGACGCTGAGTAATGCGCTGCCGAACTTGGCGGTGGCCGGTGGTGTTTACACTTTGAGCTCCACGAACACGGTCCAACCCGGCGCGAGCTTTACGCAAAACGCGGCGGGTACGACGTTTGGTCTATTGCGCTCGACGGTGGAAAAGTCGGTGGGTCTAGGCACCAACCGGCAGATCCAATTCGCCCTGCGACTTAATTTCTAAGGATCCGCCTTTCCTTAGTTGCCGGCGGCCACCCCGAATGCGAATTCGGGGTGGCCGCGTTTTTGTGTGTAATTGGCGCAGTGTGTTCTTTACTTTCCTAACGTTAGCCATAATTCGATGGCGGACGTGCGTTTCAACCTGCCGTGAGTTGATGAAACGATCACGCGTCGCGTAGCGACGCGAGGACAGCGCCGCCCAAAAATCACGTTTGTCGCAATCGGGATCGTAAATTGGGACACTGTGTTCTCATTATGAGAACATGCCTGAGAAAAGTATTTAGGCCTTCGGACCGGACCGGAAGAAACCAAAACACCGAACAACAAGTCAAGACAAAGCGGAGTGGCGCTATGAAAAAGTCATTTGCAGATCCAGTAAGGGAGACCGCATTAAACTATGCGCGTTATCGGCTTTCGGAAACTCCGCGAGTTCTTTGGTAGTTACCCGGATGCCGAAATATCGTTGTCGGCCTGGTACAAACTGGCCAGACGCGCGAATTGGCAAAATCTGGCCGAGGTAAAACAAACATATTCGCACGCCAACCTGGTTGGTGATTACTCCGTGTTTAATCTACGGGGGAATAATTACCGGTTGGTGGTGCGCATCAACTTTCGAACCGGGGTCATTTATGTCAAAGGCGTCTTTAGCCACGCCGAGTACGATAAGGGAGCATGGAAAACCTAAGACGAACACAACCCGCGCTGGATACGAAACGCTATCAACGGCTTCTGTCACTCGCCCTGCCGGTTCTGATCGAAACCGAAGAGCAGAACGAAACCACGCTAGCTTTTATCGATAAGCTGATGGCAAAGGGCGATAAGTTAAATCGCGAAGAAGTAGCGTTGCTCCGATTGCTAGCAAAATTGGTCGAGGATTTTGAAGAACGCTTTTACGCGCCGCCCAACGCTCCACCGCGTGAAATGCTGCTTCATTTAATGGAAGCCAACGAAATCAATCAGGGCCAGATCGCAAAGCTATTCGGATCGAAGGGTGTTGCGTCCGAAGTAGTAAACGGCAAGCGCGGAATAAGCAAAGCCCAAGCACGCGCCCTTTCCGAATTGTTTCATGTGCCCGCCGATGTGTTTATTTGATCTTGTTTAAACTCAAACCTTTTCCCCTCGCCGACGCCCGGGACCCTTTCGGTAGATCCTCATTGAATCCGTCTCAAACGACGGTTGAGGTTGGGAGAGGAAAAGGGCGGGTTCGCTTTTTTTCGCCCCGATCTTAGGGCAGAATGAAAATTGAAACGGGCTCTCGTTATTCAGGCGGAACGCGGCCGCGGCATTCTCAACCATGATGGTCAGACACCGGCAATGAATTTGATAGGCGCGGAGAGGACAAATCTGAACGATTCTAACCAAGCGCTAGAAATGGTGAGCGTCCGCTGTTGTCTGTGTGATACAGATCTGGACGTTCCGATCGGGAACGGTGAAGATTTTGAGTACCGGACCAGTCAAGACAAATTCCGGGCCGTACGCTGTCCCACCTGCGGATTGGTTTTCCTGAACCCCCGCCCGAGTGAAAATGAATTCGGACGGATCTATCCGCCGAACTATCACGCCTTTGAATTCTCGGAAGAAGAATTCGGTCTGGTCTTTAAAGTACGGCGACGGTTGGAGGCCAAACGATTGCTTGGTTGGTGCCGTGGCCTTCCCGAGAATGGGCGAATTCTTGATATCGGATGTGGCGACGGCTTTCATTTAGGACTGTTAAAGGAATTTGGCCCGAAAACCTGGCGTCTCGAAGGCGTTGACGCGGATGCGCGTGCGACCGCCGTGGCGAAGAAAAATGGCTTGACGGTCCATTGCGGGGTGCTGGAACAACTCGATCTGCCAAAGGCGACCTACGATCTGGCGTTCGTGATCCAAACCATCGAACATGTGGCGGATCCACCCAAGTTACTGCGTGATATTCGGGAGTTATTGCGCCCGGGCGGCAAAGTCGTGATCGTCACCGACAATACCGGCACGTTGGATTTCCGCTGGTTCAAAGGTCGCCATTGGGGTGGGTATCACTTTCCCCGCCATTGGAATCTTTTTAACCAAAGCACGATCCGCAAGCTCGCCGGACAGGTTGAATTTGAAGTGGAGAGTTTGACGACCGCGGTCAGCCCGGTGAATTGGGTCTATTCGATCCGCAATTATTTGTCGGATAAAAACGCACCGGCGTGGATGGTTGAACGGTTTAGTCTGAGATCAACCGTCTCGCTCAGCCTATTTACCGCCGTTGACCTGCTGAATCGCTTCGCCGGGCACGGCGCCTTGCTCAATGCCGTGTTGAAGCGCCCGGGCTAGATCGGAACTACGCCCCGGCGTGGACCAATTGTTCGTAATGGCTTCGAACCCCGCGATCATTCCGGCCGCGCTGGTCAGGAAAGCCGCCCGGAGCTAGCGACGCCTTGAGGCCGTGCATTTTGACCAGGGTTCGCGTGTAAACATCTTCCATGAAGATGTGCATGAACTCGCCGTTGCGTCCCACGCTATGCAGGCCTTCGATGCCCGTGCCCGCTTGGAAACGCAGACGATCTTCTTCGTACTCACGGGCGAAGATCGGATAAGCAATGGGGGTACGCAAGACGCGACTGCCTAGGTATCTTTCGCGTGCGTCGGGTATGATCGGCGCTAAGTGTGATACGCAATATTCCGCCAGTGCCGCATCATCCATACTCCAAATTTCGTCTCCCACTTGGCAACCGATATCAACGGTAATAATGGTCTTGCCCGCGGGGGCCAACCAAGGCATTGAAAGCGGGGTTTCGGTTAGCCGGAAGAAGGGAAACTTATCCTCCGGGGTCCAAGTCACCACGTCCGGCAGCAGATGTCGGCCGTTCATGCGGAGATTTACAAATACCATGGGTCGATAGCGAAAGCGTGCCAAATATTTTAACTTGTCGGTACCCCGCATCAGTTTGGCCAGTATATTTACCGGCGCCGTACTGACCACAGCACTGGCGGCTTGAAACTCACCGTTCACGCGGACTCCGGTGGCGCGTTCATTTTCGACCACGATCTCCTGTACCGGAGATTCAAGTTCGATCGAGCCGGCCAGGTCATTCGCCAGCTTTTGGCAGAGGGTACCGATCCCGCCCTCGGGATAAACGTGCCAAACGCCGGTATTTTCTGGCTGCTCGCGACTATATCCGCAGGCGATCGCATGACCGGTGACGCGGCTGGCAAGTTTTAGCCAAATAATTCGAAGGATGCTTGAAGGTATGCTGCTGCCAACGGTATGGGCCAGATCATCAGAAGATGCTCCCGACCAGGCTTCGATCAAAGGCAAGGCAACTTCGTCCGCCAACCGCTTTCCATATTGTTGTCGAAACCAATCCGTAGCCGACTCGGCCTCAACCTTTCCGAACGCGTGCAAACGCGACGCCATCCCGCTGGCGGCGTAGCGCGGAACGCGTAATAACCCAAACGGATAGCCGTAGTGTTTATTATCCAGCCAAACGGTCTCGCGATAGCGCGGAACGTCCCGGCATAGGGACTCAATGCCCACGGCGCGGGCGAGTCGGTTAGTGATAAAGTGAGCTCCGAAATCGTAAGTAAACCCTTCATCATCGTGAAAACTTTGCGCTAGGCCGGCGATCTGCTTTCCGGCCTCGAATAACCGTACGGGAACGCCCTGTTGTCGAAAGTAATTGGCGGCCGTAAGTCCGGCGAGCCCGGCGCCAATTACCACGACCGGTTTCTGTGTGTTCTGTTTCATTTAAAACTCCGGGACTAAACCACGGTTGCTAGCCGATAAGGCGGGGATCGAATCACGGTGTAGGGGATCCCGAGGGGCTTCGACTAGTTGGGCGATGTATCTTTGGTTGCTAAGCACCCACATATTCGCGTGGGCTATTATTATCGACCGATGTTCCGCTATTTCAATTTACGCAGTCGTGCGGTGGATTTTGAAGGGCTAGGCCGCATCGAGCTTACTAGCCCATGCGTAAGGTTATTGTGCCACGAAGGATTTCACTGGCGCAAGAGTTTCTTTTTCTAAAGATCCGGGGCGCGGGCGACCCGTCCGCATCGTACGTAGCCTCGATCACAAGAAAAAGCCTTCAACTTAGATCGAAGGCTTTCGGGTAACTGGCTTCCTCCGCAACCTGCGGGCGAGCTAATAGCCGGGGCGCGGGCGACCCGCCCGCAGCGTACGTAGCCACGATCACAAAAGAAAGCTTTCGGCCTAAATCGAAGGCTTTCGGGTAACTAGCTTCCTCCGCCACCTGCGGGCGAGTCGCCCGCGCTCCAGGTTGGCGACCCGCCCG
>JBDSEC010000535.1:0-2685 GCA_039920205.1 Pyrinomonadaceae bacterium | reverse complement strand
GGGCCTCGTTGTAGCAGGGAATGATGACGGAGATAAGCATGTGTTTCTGATTTCTACGCGGTCGCGGTATCTGGTTGTTGACCTTTGAACCATTCGACGAACTTGGCTATGCCGTCTTCGATTTGCGTATGCGGGTTGTAGCCCAACAACTGCCGAGCTTTGGAGACATCGGCGAAGGTCTGCGGGACATCCCCCGGCTGAAGCGGTTGCCGGTCAATGATCGCGGACTTGCCTAAATTCGTTTCGATCAGTGCGATCAACTCGCGCAGCTCGACCGTCCGCGATTCGCCCAAGTTGATCACTTCGTAATCCGTGGCCGTGTAATCCATCGTCGCGCGGACGCCCGAGATTATGTCGTCGATGTAAGTATAGTCCCGCCGCGTCGTGCCGTCGCCGAATACGGGGATCGATCGTCCTGCGGAAATAAGCTTGGTGAACTTATGGATCGCGAGATCCGGCCGCTGGCGCGCGCCATAGACGGTAAAAAAGCGTAAGCAGATACAGCGGATGCCATACAGGTGTGTGTACGTATGACAGAGCAGTTCGCCCGCGGCTTTGGTCGCAGCATAGGGCGAGATCGGTTGCCGGATCGGGTCGTCTTCCGCAAAAGGGACCTTGGCATTAATGCCGTACACTGACGAGGACGAGCCGAAAACGAATTGTTCTACCTTATGTTGCCGGGCCAATTCCAAAAGATTCACGGTACCGCGCACGTTGGTGGCTTCATAAAGCAACGGCTGGTCCAATGATGGACGCACTCCTGCTCGCGCGGCCAGGTGAACGATATGCGAAAACTCGCCTTCATCAAAGACGGTCTTCAGTTCGTCCAGGTCGCGAATATCCGATTGGACCAAGTGGTAATTCGTATGCTTGAGGTGGCCGCTAATATTACGGCGCTTGATCGCAGGGTCGTAGAAATCATTGAAATCGTCTAACACGGTGACGTTCCAGCCCCCTTCGCTCAGCAAGCGATCGACCAAATGCGAACCAATAAACCCGGCCCCGCCGGTAATTAAAACATTATTCATAACGGGCGCTTCTTCTTTGCGGTTTTTCTTTGCGTGCTTTGCGGCCTGGCGTGAACCAATTCCTTCGCTACTCGGCTCGGTTATTTGCCCCGCGCTTGATCCCATCCTTGATCAGTTCGACATTAAAGTTTATCAATAAGCCCAAACGCTTATCGGCCAAACCCAAATGACGATGGTCGCAGCTGTCTCATTTTCGGTCATGAGCATTCAGCCTCAAATTCTTATTTCTCGCATTGTCGCCTCACGATCGACAGTTATCTCATCGTAGTGGTCCGCCGGCGCCGGTTCGACAGCGGAAACACTTTTGGTTGTATCGCGTCGGGTCAGTCATTGTCCGCGGGGATGCCGCTAACCCTTATTGTTGCCTGCCGATCGTTACCTCATCCGCCCGACTCGCTTCCCGCCGCGCCACCAAAAGGGCGGAAACCCCAAACGGAAGATTCACATACTGCAAAACGAATCTTTCCGCGCCTAACAGTCGTCCTAAGATCCCATTCAGCACCGACACGTTGATGTTATTCTCGGAAGCCGGACGATATCCGGTCAACCGCATCAACCATCGTCCCAAAAAGATCGGTGCAAAAAAGGTCAGGTTGGCATAGGTGGCGCGCTCGACGGCGAAACCCGCTTCCGCTACCGCGCCGCGCAATTCCGATAGGGTGTAGCGCCGCCGATGATGGCTAATGTCGTCCTGCACCCCCCAAAGAAACATAAACGCCGGGACGAACAGCAGGATCCGCCCGCCGGGCCGCAAGACGCGGTACATCTCGCGCAACCCGGCCAAGTCCGAATCCAAATGCTCGACCACATCGAATCCGGTAACCAGATCGAACGATCCGTCGGGATAGGGCAAGGCCTCGGCCGCGCCCAGTTTTACCGCGGTCAAGCCCCGCGCGCGACAGAACTCAAGGGCTTCTTTCGATACATCGACGCCCGCGGCGGCGCCATACTGGCTGAGCATTTCGAGATTCGCACCGGTCCCACAACCGACATCCAATATCTGCATCGCGGTTTGAGTTGCCGCGCTTTGAGTTCCTGGTTTACCAGATCCTTTGACGCCGCTAACATTCGCATTCGAATCCCAAATACCGCGCACGAAGGCTTCCAAGATCCGCCGCCGCCCGGTGAACCACCAATGCGTCCCTTCGACCTGATACATGATCGCGTAAGTATGCCGCTGCATCGTTTGCGGCAACCCGTGAGCAATGGTTTTCGATCGACTCGTCATACAGACTACTCGCCTACCTGTCCGAATCCGCACCAACTGTTGCGATTGTGCCAGGCGATCTCCACTTCGGTCGCGTTTACCGCGTGCCACCACTCTTCAAACGCCTCGCGCGAAATATAGAACGCGGTCGGCGCGACCAGATGGTCGAATACTATGTTGTGCTGTTCCCGCCAACCAAACTTGGAGATCGAGTTCAGATAATCATTGTAAAATAAGCGCCGCGCCAGGCCCCGGCCGCGCGCACTACGGTTAAGCGGCCCGTAGATCAGTTTCGTAGCGGCGAATACGCTCACCGCGGGCAGTTTGGAAAGCTGCAAGAGCAGGCGTTGGCTTACGCGCGAGGTGACCCGTTCGCGTATGGGATTGACCAACCCCGTAAGCCAACCGTTATTTTCAGCTCCATATATCCACGCCGACATGTGGCCACCC
>JBDSEC010000534.1:0-4660 GCA_039920205.1 Pyrinomonadaceae bacterium | reverse complement strand
GGGACTGGAGCGATTTCCGCAGACGTTGAAGAACGTCGTGGTTCGCCGTAAACTTCCGTTTGCAGAGATCCCGGCGGTGGCTGCAGCCGCGGGTGAGATCGAACGGGAGTTGGGGGACAACGGCCGGATCTTACTTCGCTATTCGGGCACGGAACCTTTGGCGCGAATAATGATCGAAGGTCAGGACCAACATGGCATCGAGCAACAAGCGGGAAAATTGGCCGATATTATCCGTGAGGCGATTGGCTGAGAGCGGGTAAAAATTACTCACCCGCGATAGTAAAAATTACCCACGATGTTACGCTCTCAGTTTTAGGTTCTAAAAGGTTGAACGATTTGCTTAGTAAATTGACATTTTTGGTCGAGTCCCTGGTGCCAAAATGTGGCGAATTCCCTGGCATGACCATTGCAATATACTTTGTGGGGCAAGAGAGACGGTTGGTGGATCCTCCGTCTCAAGTGGTAACTGGGGTGAGGACAGTTACCACGAATTGAGCAGGCGCAACACGCTCCCACGTGTTGCGCCTGTTCGCTTTGGTACGGAAGTATTTGCGTTGTTGATGGCGCAAACTTGTCGCAGGTGAACTAGCCCCAATGATGGATCTTACCGATTATCGCCGCGAATTTGCTCAATTCCATTCCCGCTTAGAACTAACTCGCCATGAACAGCGATCCGAGCCTTCGGCCACCGACGTGTTTGAACGCGTCTTTGATCGATACGATCACTTGTTCGAGTACTCTGCCGTAAATGATCTTGGTCAGATGGTTCGCGCTGAAACGTATCGCACGGAAACTGACACCGCGGCGATCAAGTCGTTGTATGGCGCGGCCGTCGCGGGATTTCTTGAACGAGAGTCGCGCGCGATAACCCGTGAATGCCAGGCCGTTGAATCGTCAGAGCGAATTAATTGGGACCGCAGTTCGGTCGCGCTGGTTGATGTGCGGGACCTGCTGGCAAACGAGGCGGAACTCGAGCGGCGAAGGGAACTAAGTCACCGCTGGTCGCGGGCACTTCGAAATTGTTCCGAGCTGCGGTCCGAGCGATTGGACCAGCGGCGGGCAGCATCGCGAAAGCTTGAGTTCTCATCCTACCCGGCGGCTTGGTCGGCGATCAAAAGCTGCGAGCTTGATCGGCTAACACCGTCCACCGCTGGATTCCTGCAATCGACTGCCTCCGCGTATTTTCATGGCCTGGCAAAACTCCGCGAGCGGGATCCGGAACTGCGCCATCTGCCCGAACTGGATATGCCGGATCAATTGCGGTGGCGGCGATTGTCGCGATTCGACCGTTTGTTCGCCGGCTGGCGCCGGGTGGATACGATGAAAATGGCGCTTGATCGCCTGGGTATTAAGGTCGGGCAGCAGCAGAATCTGCAGGTTCAGGTAGCGGGCAGTGATGACCTATCCCCGCGCTCGACGGTCTATCGCGTCCAACCGCCGGATGATGTCCGCCTGCTGATCGGTTCGGCGGCCGGCGCGTCGGGTTATTGGAATATGTTCGAGGCGGCGGGCCAGGCGCAACAGCAAGCCTGGATCTCCCCGACTTTTTTTTCCCGTTATCCCGAGTTCATCTATTCCGCCGACAATGCGACGCCGTTTGCTTTCGGCCGACTGTTCCGGAACCTTCATTTGGACCAGGCGTGGGTGGCAGAAACATATGCGGCGGGGAATGAGAGCGCCGCGACCGAATTGGTGGCGGAATTTACTTTGATCGCACTCCACGACGCGCGCGAGAATTGCGCAAAGCTGCTATTTTGGAACGACTATCGCCGGTCCACCGAGGGCGTCGAAACCGATTATGCCGATCGCCTTCGTGATGCCACCGGTTTCTCTCGTGACGGCATACGATATCTCTGGGAGACTGACGATAGGTTTGGCTTTGCCGATGAGCTTCGCGGCGAGATGTTCGAAGCGGCGTTGTTAGAGTATCTTCGGTCGCGCTACGGCAAACGCTGGTGGGCCGATCGCAAGTCGTCGGACGAGTTGCGGGACATTTGGAACACCGGAGCGCGGTATTCGGTAGAAGAGTTGTCGGTTCAATTCGGCCTGGGTGAACTTTCGTTCGATCCGCTGGCCGACCGTATGATCCAGTTGGTTCGCGTCAAATAGATGGAAGATAGCTCCGAGATCAACATTCGCATACCGGGGAAGACGCAAAGCTACCCGATCACCGTCGAGCGCGGGATCATTGCTCAGGTTGGGCCGCGGTTGGATGTAGTTCTGCCGGGGGCCACGCGGCGAGTCTTGGCGGTTTCGAATGCGAAAGTGTTTGCGCTTTACGGTAGAGCGGTAATGGCAAGTCTAGATCGATCGCGCTTTACCGCTTCGTCGTGGCTGATGGGTGACGGCGAACGGTTCAAGTCGTGGCGCACGTTGGAACAGGCGATCACGGCATTTGGCGGGGCCGGCTTGGAACGGCCCGATGCGGTGATCGCTTTGGGCGGTGGCGTCGTGGGTGACCTGACGGGCCTGGCGGCTGAGCTATATTTACGCGGTATCGCGCTGGTGCAAATTCCGACAACATTATTAGCCCAGATCGACTCGTCGGTCGGGGGTAAGACCGGTATCAATATCCCGGCGGGTAAGAATTTGGTCGGAACATTTCATCATCCGGTGACGGTGTTGATCGACCCGGATACGTTAAGGACACTGCCGCCCAGGGAATTGACGGCTGGTTGGTGTGAGGCGGTAAAGCAGGCCGCCGTCGCTGACCGACGCCTGTTCCTGCGGACCCAACGGCTATTGGAAAGTGGTTCCGATGGTTTGGAAGCCGAAGATCTGGCCCGGATCATTGCTGATCAGTGCGCGCTGAAGGCCAAGATCGTGGCCGGCGACGCGCGGGAAAGCTGGGATCGGACGGACTCGAGGTCCCGCCGCATCCTGAATTTTGGCCACACGGTCGGGCATGCGCTGGAAACCGCAACCTCTTATCGGCGGTTTCGACATGGCGAAGCGGTGGGCGTCGGGATGTTGGTGGCCGGTGAAATTGCGAAAAATATAGGAATTCTACCCACCGATGAGTTAGAATTATTACGGTCAGCGATCTTGCTGGCCGGACGCTTGCCCCGGACCCGCGACCTCGATCCCGCGGATATTTTGGCCCTAGTTAAACGCGATAAGAAAAGCGTTGGCGGTAGCCTTAAATGGATATTACTAGAACGCGTTGGCCGGGCCCGGATCGTGGACGGCCGCGAAATTCCGCCCGCCGCCGTGCGCGCCGCGCTGCGAACCGTTCTGTACGAGTCGAATTGAGTAGCAGGGAGAATTTCTGATGTTGTTTAAAAGTACCGAAGTTTTTGGCCGTCGTAGCGAGTTGGGCGGCTCGCGGATTACGCTGACTATCGTTTTGGTCGTTTTGGCGCTGTCGATCTTCGCGGGCTATAACTTTATTCCGATCGCGTTTGCCGATTCTGACATCAAGACGCAATTGCAGACGATCGCGACCAACGCGGTGATCTTGCCGGCGTCGACCACAGGTAATAACCAGATCAACTGGACGACAACGGAGTTGAATCATCTGGCCCAGCAATATGAAATTCCTACCGAAGCGTTCAAAGCTGAAATGTCCGGGCCGGCGGTCAAGTGTACGATCAAACTAAAACGGAAGATCCCGATCCTGCCGTTTGGGATCTACACCTACGAATACGATTTCAATTTTTCCGCCACCAGCGCGGGATATGCGTCAGGTGCGGGAAAATAGGGTTAGAGCGCCAACGCCGCACGCACCGTTTCCGGTCCCAACAAGTGGACCAGCGGCGCCGGAGCATTGCCCAACCAAGTGGTCGGGCACACCCCACACCGGGTGCATTGACTGACCGAAGGACAAGGTGCGGTGGACCGCGCCGCCTGCGCACGTTCATGTTCTTGTTTCAGGAATTCGCGGCTTAGGCCGGGATCGATGATCTCCCAAGGGAGCATCTCGTCATAACCACGATTGCGGCTAGTGTGCAGCGCCGGGTCGATGCCGGTCTCGCGCAATGCCGCGTTCATATCGCCATCCATACGAGCGGCGGCTTCGATCACACGGGCTACGGTGCGGTCACCAGACGAGAACAGTGCCTGTTCGTGAGCAATGCGCGCCGACATAGTGCGGACTTCAACATTCGGTATCCGCGACAGATTCTTTGCCACCCACTTCAATCGGCGCTTCAATTCTTTTTCTTCGAGGATCGCATCCCACTGTAACGGCGTGTTGGGTTTGGGCACAAATCCGTTGATCGATGGGATGATCTTTCCCACGCGACCGAATTTCTTGCCCGCCACCAGCATGCGGTCTTTGATCCGTTCGACCAGTACTAAGATCTCGGCCAGATCTTCGTCGTTTTCCGTGGGCAAACCGACCATGATGTAGAGCTTGATGGTCAGCATGCCCCGGTCAAAAACCGCGCCGCAGATATCCACGATCTCGTCATTGGTCAGATTCTTGTTGATGACTTTGCGCAGACGGTCCGAACCGGTTTCCGGTGCGACCGCGATCTGTTGATCGCGACTCTCGACCAAGGCATCGAGCAATTCATCCGAGATCTGGTCCAATCGCAAAGAAGAGACCGAAATGCGGAATTCCATTTCGCGCAATCCGGTAAGTATCTCGCTGATCTCGGGATGGTCACAGACGGCGGTCGAAACCAGACCGATCTTGTCCGTCTTGGAACGCCAGGCC
>JBDSEC010000533.1:0-13330 GCA_039920205.1 Pyrinomonadaceae bacterium | reverse complement strand
GCGTACGATCTAAGCACGATCATGATCCTTTGGTTCGCCGGTGCGTCGGCGATGGCGGGTCTGTTAAACATCGTCCCTCGCTATCTGCCGCGATACGGCATGGCGCCCGGTTGGGCGCGCGCGACGCGGCCGTTGGTATTTGTCTTCACGGCGATCGGCTTTGCCGTCACGATAATTTTCCGCGCCAATGTGGATGATCAGGGCGGTGCCTATGCCACCGGCGTTTTGGTACTGATGACCTCGGCGGCGATCGCGGTAACCATCTCGGCCTGGCGACGTCGGGAAAAGATGCGCGGGCCGCTACTATTCATCGCGCTGGTCTTCGCCTACACCACGATCCAGAACGTGCACGAACGCCCCGAGGGGATCAAGATCGCTTCTTTCTTTATCGGCGCGATCATTGCCACTTCGTTGATCTCGCGCGTAATGCGCACTACCGAACTGCGCGTTAAGAAGATCGAGTTGGATGCGACTGCGCAAAGCATCATCGATTCCATGCGTAAGGGCACCATCCGTATCGTCGCCAACCGCGTGGATCGCGGCGATGCGCAGGAGTATCAGCTCAAAGAGTTAGAGAAACGTGCCGATAATCACATTCCCTCGAGCGATCCGGTGGTCTTTTTCGAGGTTAATCCTGGCGACGCTTCCGAATTTTCCGGCGTGTTGAAGATCCGCGGGGTGGATATCGAAGGGTATCGTGTCTTGCGCACCGAAAGCCCGGCGGTACCCAATGCGATCGCGGCGTTTATGCTTTACCTGCGCGATCAAATGGGCGGTAAACGCCCGCACGTTTACTTTGGCTGGAGCGAGGGAAACCCGTTCGTGTACATGTTGCGCTACATCGCATTTGGCGAAGGCGATACCGCACCGGTCACTCATGAGGTACTGCGCCAAGCCGAATCCGACCCCGACAAACGCCCGGCCGTCCATGTGGGCGGATAATAAGTTTGGCGTGATAGTTCTAAAATGGTCTCACGTTTTCGCTGATTTGGCGTCGTGCATTTGGGGTATGTCCAAATCACTCAACTAATTAGCTCAAGATCTTAGCCAATTCACAGATTTCTTTCAATCGCTTTTCAGCAAACGCCTGAAACGTTTTGTCCTAAACCGACATTTCATAGTGAACCCGGCAATTATTCTGGAGTTGACTGCCCGTTGGATACCGTGAAAGACCAACCGGTATCTCCGTTCCGGTGCCTGGTCTAAGATTGGCTGATTAGATTGAAAACCCGGCATATTGACTCCCACGCTGAGCACAAGTTGCCGAACTCATGAGGTGAAATTGTGAAGAACGAATCTCGACCAACCCACTTTGTTTATTTGCCATTGTTGCTGTCCGTAGTTTTTGCAATTGGTTGCATTCTGGTTGACCCGGCCCTAGCCTTTTCTCAAAGTGGTAGTCAAAAGCAACAAAGGTGTCAGCAGACAGCCGCGCAGGCTGATTGTATTGAAGTCAGCGTAAGCGTTCTTGATCCGAAAACCGTCGGAGACGTATTCGGGAAAAGGATCGGAGATCGCTTTGTCGCAATTCAAGTGACGATCGCAAACCACAATCAAAACTTTCAATACCTTATTCACGACGTATCACTCGATCTCAGCAAGATCTTCATTTCCTCAGAGCTAGCGCCAGATCCGAATCTGAAATTGCTTACGGCTCAGCAAGTCCTCAATACCTTAAAGCAAGCTGAGGATAGACTTCACCTTGTTGTAATCGAGTGTAATAAGCGCGACGAGTCCTGCCGGGACATACGTGACGAATACTACGAAAATGTAAGAAAACGCGAAATCGCGGAGCAAGAAGTGGCGAAGCTCACGCGTGAAATGAACAATTTGGAAATGTCGTCGCTAGAGCTTTCTTTGATGCGCGGTGTCGCGGAAAAGGGTCAGGGCAATGATCCACGCAACAAAGTTTACCGGATCTTGAGAGGACTAGGGACAATTGCTGCCGGCATAATCGGCATAACAAGCTTTGGCAGCTCATATGCACCAACCGTGGCGGTTTTTAACGGGCCGTTTCTTTCTGCATACACCGAGGCTCTTCCCGATTATACGGTAAATCAAATGAATCGGTTGAGCGATTCCGCTTATAAAACAAACACACTTGTTCCACGCCAGCAGGCCAAGATCATGGTGGCTTTTATCTCTCAGCCGATCTTTATGGGCAAGGTATTGCGCAAAGCGTTCAACAAAGACCCGTCTTCGATCTGGCACAAGATCGATTTCCGCCAAGCCGATGCGATAGTCGACGGTAGCTTTATTGAGCAGCTAAATAATTTGCCTCCGCTGGTAACCGACGTGCAGTATGACGCAACTGAACTTTTGAAATTTCAAGACGCCGAACCGGAGGTGAAAGGAAAGATTGTCGGTCGCGGGTTGGCCAATGCCAATGTCAAACTGTTGGCCCCGGTTCCAATCGGGCTGACCGTCGAACCGGACGGCGCCGCTACGGACACCGAATTGAAATTTGTCGTCAAGTCAAAACGCCCAGTGTCACCCGACGCGACCCTGAACTATACCGTTTCCAGCTCGCAAGGTTCGCAAACCATATCGCGTCAGCTTGGTTATGTAGCAAAGGCGCCCACGCTGAACGCCCTAACCCCCGACCAGGGCGACCCAGGGTCTGAGGATCTGAGCGTTGAACTAACTGGAACTAATTTCTTGCCAGACGTCGGTGTAAATAGCTTTAGATTGATCGGAGATGGTGGTGTCAGCGTGGCTGATGTTGCGTTTGAAAGTGCCACAAAGATCGTATTGACCTTTAAGATTCGCGACAATGCAAAGCCAGGGAAGCGCGCGCTGAAATTGATTGGTAGCAATGGAACTAGCAACTCTATTGACTTCACGGTTAATGCGCCGAAGAAAGAGTGACTAGGGATTGACCCTTGAACCCGGCTGCTAGCCGTCTCATTCACGATTAGAACCCCGACTGGCGGAGAAGGTGAGTCCCCTTCTCCGCCACGATACTCAACTACATGTTTGCGAGGTAGTGTTACTTGTTATCAGTACTCTCGGGCTACTTCATCGGGCAATGAATGAAGGTGATTTTGAGGAGTGTTTCAAGGCGAAGAAATCGCATAAAATTCACCAAAAACAAAACGTTGCCAAAAAGAGGAACTCGGCGAGTCGATCAAACAACCTTGCCCTAAATGAGCAACCACGCTTAGCCCTTGATGAAGAAGACGATCGGGCACGTTCTGGTGACGATGAAGAAGGCGATCGGCCCAGCTCATGAACGTTGGTGCGAAAAAGTATCAAATAGGAATTCCACTCAATTCACGAACCGGTGCTGTTCGCGGTACCGGTGCAGCAACTCTTCCAGAAACCCTTCATACGTAAAGCTGGCCATGTCATAGGCCGGCCTCAACTTGAACATGATCGGCATGGCCACGCGCCAGGCCATCCATTGCCGGTGCGTGTCTGGCATATCCCACCGGCGGCGCAGATACATCTCGACCACTTCCATTTCCGGTTCGGTCAGGTTGCCCAGCTCGGCCGTAAACTGTGCCGGCTTATACGAACGCCGGTAGGCCAGATCGCTTACGGGCGAGGCGAAGACCTGATCGAAAGTGGGTGCCTCGGCTTCGCGTTCACGCACTACCACCGTGCCGGCCATCATGTCGCCCACCCGCTGGTCTCGATTACTGGCAAAGACCGAGATCAAACCGATCGAATAAAGCGGCGGCGCCGGCATCATGTCGAAGATCCGCACCAGATTACGCACGAACGCTTCCCAGAACGTGATCGGGCGGCCGTCCTCGCGAATTACGCGCAGCTTTAACCAACGCTTGCCCGGTGTCTGCCCATTCCACAGCCACTCGAAAAACGTGAAGTAAAGAAATACGACCAAAAAAACGAAGATCACCAACAGCGCCAGCACCCACTTGGGCGCGTTGCGGAACCCGCCGGCGTTCGAAGCCTCGGACACCAAATAGGCGAATAGGTACATCAGCAGGATCACGACGAACTGCAACCCGTGATCAACGGCACACGCGAGGAACCGATTCCCGATCGACGCCAGCGCAAAGTGTAGCGGAACGCGCTCGGGCGTTTCAATGATCAGGATCTCTTCGGTAGCGATGGCGGTGGCTGCGGCCATAGTTGGATCGAACGGCGTCGAGTGGCGTCCGGTTGTCGGACTAGGCTATGCTCAATGTTTAACGTAACGCGTAATTTTCACTGTTTACCTGTAGCAGAACCGAAGTCGAGTTTAACCATATGAGTACTTTACAAGAGTCCGCCACAACTGCCAACGGTGGCGTTGAATCGCTAAAGCAGGCCAGCCTTTCCTTCGTCGGTTGCGGCGTCATGGCAGAAGCCATGATCGCCGGATTGCTGCGCCAAGGTTTGGTCCAACCCGAACAGATCGCGGGCAGCCACCCGCGCCCTGCGCGCCGGTCGGAACTGGAAGCGCGCCACGGCATTCGCATGTTCGAAGACAATCGCGAGGCCGCCGAATGGATGGGTGCGAACCAGGGTCACGGTACGCATTTTGTCGTGCTGGCGGTAAAGCCCCAGCGATTGAATGGCGTGCTGTTGGAATTGAAAGGCATGGCGCTGTCCGGCGGAGTCGTCGTTTCGATCATCGCCGGCGCGACCATGTCGGCCATTGGTCACGAGATCGGCCATGGCGCGGTCGTACGGGCAATGCCCAATACTCCCGCACAGATCGGTAAAGGCATCACCGCCTGGACGGCCGATGGGATCACCGAAGGTCAACATGAAGAGATCCGCGCCCTGCTCGGCGCTCTGGGCAGCGAGATGCATGTCGAGACCGAGCGCATGATCGACATGGCTACGGCGCTGAGCGCAACCGGACCGACTTATGCATTTCTGGTCATGGAAGCGCTAACCGACGCTGGCGTACATTTAGGATTCTCGCGCCACGTTTCGCAGACCTTGGTCCAGCAGACGATCCTTGGTTCCGTGTTGTTCGCGATGGAGTCGGGCAAACATCCGGCCGAGCTACGCAACATGGTAACGTCACCCGGCGGCACGTCGGCGGAAGCCATCTATCAAATGGAAAAGGGTGGTTTGCGGACCGTGCTGTCCAAAGCGGTTTACGCTGCGTTTAAAAAGGCTGAACTATTAGGTTCCAAGAACAAGTAAGGGGCTCAAGCGAAACTTACCCTGGGTTGGTAGTACCGCCTTCAGGCGGGCCTTTCGCATGAGGTCAGAACCGGGAGCCGTAGCGACTGGGTTCTTTTTCGGAGCAGATGACTAAAGTCCGATGTAAGTGATAGTTAAGCTAGAAAAACCCCGTCTCCACTCCCGGTTCTGACAAGTAAAGAACCCGCCAGAAAGGCGGTACTACCAACCCGCGGTTACAGGCTCTCGACGATAGCGGTCATTTCCCCACCGGCGTCGCCGGTGTTTATCGTCCCGGCCGGTTCGAACAACATCACCTCGACCTCTTCATCAGCGACCGGCCGATGCTCGACACCCCGAGGCACGATGATGAACTCGCCCTCTTCCAACCACTCGGACCGGTCACGAAATTCCATCCGAAACCGTCCGCGTATGACCAGGAACATTTCATCTTCCGCTTCGTGTTGATGCCAGACGAACGACCCCTGGAACTTGACCAACTTGACGTGCTGGCCGTTCAGTTCCCCGACCAGTTTCGGTTTCCAGTGCTCGCTGAACACCCCGAATTTTTCGCTAAGATTTACTTTAGACATCACAAAAGGGCAATGGATAATGGATAATGAATACGAGCGACTAAATATCCCATCTCAATTATCCGTTCTCCATTTTCCGCCAACCATTATCCATTGTCCATTTTCCATTATCCATTATCCCTTGCTATCACGCGGCGACCTTCAATGCGGAAGTTCCCGCTGGCGATCAAGGCCAACGCTTGTGGATAAAGGCGATGTTCCTCGACTAAGATCCGGGCGGTCAAAGATTCCTCGGTATCGTCGTCCAACACCGGCACGACGGCTTGGGCGATGATCGGTCCCCAATCAAGCGATTCATCCACAAAATGCACGGTGCAACCCGCGAATTTGACGCCGTGCTCCAGGGCTTTCCGCTGAACCTGTAGGCCGGGAAACGACGGCAACAAACTTGGATGAATATTCAGGATATTTCCCGCAAACGCAGCGATGAAATCCGGTGACAACAGCCGCATGTAACCGGCCAAGCAGACCAGCTCAACCTGGTGAGCCTTCAGCGCGGCGATGATCTCGCCGTCGTGTTCGACCCGCTTACGACTCCCGCGTTCAACCACTACGGTTTCTACGCCTCGCTCGCGCGCAATCACCAAACCGGTAGCGTTGGCCTGGTCCGATAACACGACAACGAATTCCGCGCCGGGGATCTTACCCGCCTGCGCCGCCTCCATCAGCGCCCGCATATTCGACCCGCGCCCGGAGATCAAAATGCCAATTTTCATAAGAATTTAGCCACAGAGTTCACAGAGGACACTGAGAGGGGTTTTTAGAAATGGGCCGATCGGTCATCAATAGGATCATTTTCTTTTGGACTGATTCCAAACTCCTGCATTAATTCGCAGACGGAAGTCGGCGACCAAGAACGCATTTGAGCTTGTCGTTGCGCGTCTATAGGCGATCGTAACAACTGCAAAGTTTCGTCCTTACCCTAAAGATCATGGCGCGGTGTAACGACAGCGTCTCTTTTACTTCGTTTCATAAGGAGATTCGCTTAACGCCCTCCACCAACCGCTTAGCGCCAAAGTTGAGCAGTAGTCCCCGACTCAGCCCCGTCGCTTTCAAATAGGATAGCACCTGTGACGTTGCTACTTCGGGTAGACGTGAAAGGCTCTTGATCTCAACAACGACTTCGTTTTCGACGACAAGGTCCATTCGCTGTCCTTTAATAACCACGTCCTTATAGATCACATCAAGGTCAACTTGCTGTTTGAACGAGATTCCATTCAATTCAAATTCACGACAAAGCGCGGCTTCGTAGATCGACTCTAGCAGCCCGGGCCCTAGGTGCCGATGCACCTCAATCGCAGCTCCGATTATTCTTTGGGTCAATAAATCACTCATGACAAAATGAGATTTTGCCACATAGTTCACCGAGTTTACAGAGATAAACGCTCATCAATGTAGCTGAATACCAGTCTCTACTCAGTGCGCTCTGTGAACTCTGTGGCTAAATCTTCCTAAGGATCTGTGCAAGATGATGCTCTAGGTGTCCGACGTAATCGCGCATGAAGTACTCCAAGGTGACCGGTTCATTCTCGGGAACGGTTTGCCAGGCGATGCGGTGCAGGGTGTGGTGGGTTCGCATGCGAGTGAGTTGTTCCGGCGGGGTCGCAGCCATGACATGCAATAGGTGTAGGTTGTACGCGCGCCATAGATCGATCAGCAACGGCCACGATTCGTTCGCGTAATTTTCCACGCGGACCCAATCCTCCTGGTCGTAGCCGTCAAACGACAAGTGATCCACGAACTGCGCCCGGACGAAACGCTGGTGATTATTGGCGGCGGAATCGATCAGGTGCCCGATGATCTCGCGCGGCGACCATTTACCTGCTGTTCGCGGGACCAAACTCTCTTCGTCCGACATTTCACGCAACCAAAGGGTCGCTTCCTCGATCGTCAGCCGGTACGCTTCCAGGAATTCCTTCATGGCTAATAGAGTTGCACGGTCCGATGGCCCTTTACGGCCGCGCCGATCTCAAAAACCGATTGGCCCAGCCCGCCGAAATGGGCCAGCAGCCGATCGCGATCCCCCACACTGCAAACGATGACCATCCCCACACCCATATTAAAGGCGCGATACATCTCGGCCTCGGTCACGTTGCCCAACCGCTGCAACAGATCGTAGAGCGGCAACGCGGGCCACGAACCGCGCTTAATGCGCACGCCAACTCCTTCGGGGAGAATGCGCGGGATGTTATCCAACAGACCGCCGCCGGTTATATGGACCAAGCCCTTGACGTGGCCGGTGTCGAGCAGGCCGCTGAGCGGCGCCAGGAAACTCGGGTGTTCGGCCAACAACGATTCGCCCGCGGTGATTCCCAACTCATCGATCTTGCTCGCGGCCGTGTAACCACCAACTTCAAACAAAAGCTTTCGGGCGAGTGAGTATCCATTCGTATGCAGACCGACCGCAGGCAGCGCCAACAACACATCGCCCGGCACGATCAACTTGCCATCGATCACGCGCGCGCGATCGACGATGCCGACGATAAAACCGGCCAGGTCATACTCGCCCGCGGAATAAAAGCCCGGCATTTCGGCGGTTTCACCGCCCAGCAGTACACACCCATTCTCGCTGCATCCGCGCGCCATTCCTTCCACGATCGAGGCCACGGTTTCGGGCGATAATTTTCCGGTGGCGATGTAGTCCAAAAAGAAGAGCGGACGGGCGCCTTGGACCAGAATGTCGTTTACGCAATGGTTGACCAGGTCGCGCCCGACCGTATTGTGCACGCCGGTCTCGAAGGCGACTTTCAGCTTAGTACCGACGCCGTCGGCCGATGCGACCAGCACTGGTCCGGCCATTCCAGGAAACGACGCGTCGAACATGCCGCCAAAGCTGCCGATCTCGGACAGCGTGCGGGCGTTGAACGTGGCCCGCGCCAGCTCTTTGATCTTTTCGGTGGCGCGGTTGGCGGCGTCGATCGAAACTCCCGCGTCGCTATACGAAATGGATTCTTTCATGCGGTTGCGGGCGCTTTATTTCTTACGTTTGGGTGTTGGCGTCGCGTTCGGATCGGGCGGATCGATCGGCCAGCGGCCCTTGGTTGGAATATTGGGTCTCGGCTTGGGCCGTTCGTAATCCCCGTAGGCCACGAAACCGGCGCGTTCGGAATCATCTTTAAGCGCTTCGCGGCCGACCCAGATATCGGTCGTTGCGGTTCGCGCCGGCGAGATCTCGTAAAGCTTTCCGTCCTTTACCGAGCCCGTCGTGGTCAAGGTGATCTCGCCTTGCAGATCGGTGCGAAACACCTTTACGCCGGCGGCCTTCAGACGATCCAAAGTAACCTGCGACGGATGACCATATTTATTTTCTTTGCTGGTCGAAATGATGGCGACTTCGGGTTTGAGCCGCGCCAGAAAATCGGCGTTGGTGGCGTACTTAGATCCATGGTGCGCTACTTTAAGGGCTTTTACCGCCAGGTTCGCCGTGGTACCCAACATGCGTTGTTCCGTTATGCCTTCAGCGTCACCCGGCAATAGCATAGAGAAATCGCCGTAATCCAATCGCATCACGATCGAATTCGAGTTCAACATATTGCCGCCAGCAGATTTCAATTGTGGGCTGGTAAAGTACGGCAATGTCGGCCCCAAGAGTGTGAGCTGTGCGCCGCCGCCCAGATCGATCGTCGAAGGTACGACTACTTCCATGATCTTTGCGCCCATCGCCGTTACCGCGTTCATGTATTCGTCATAAGCCAACACGGTGGGAAACTCTTGACCGGCCTTGACGGGCTTCGCGTTCGGGTCGGGCTTGTGCGAGTCGTTAACGTCAAACGGCGGTTTCTTTTTCGGATCAACGCGTTCGGGTGGGGCGATACCCGTGTCAATAACGGTTTCGGCCTTGACCGAAGCGAATACCTCGTCGGCGCCGCCAATGTGATCGGTGCGCGGATGGGTCGCGACGAAATAATCCAGCTTAGTGATTCCGTTGAAGCGGAGCGAATCCAGAACGACCGAACCTTTGCCCTTATCTCCAGCGCCGATCAAAACGGTTTTGCCCGTCGGTGAGATGATCAGAATGGCATCGCCCTGGCCGACGTCGAGGAAGTGGACCTGCAACACCTTGCCCGACGGCGGCGGCGGTTGTTGCTTCTTGTACCAGCGGTACCCGAAAAAGCCACCGACCCCGCCGGCGATCAACACCAGTAGGATAAAGACCGGACCACAACCTCGGCGAACTTGTACCACTGTTTTCCTCCGGTAAAAGATATCAAAAGCTAGATACCAGATGTCAGATGCTTGCTAGTAAAGACAGAGCATCTTTCTTACTAGCATCTAACATCTAGCATCTGACATCTGTCTTTAGGCTTCCCCTGACGGCACCGCTTCCAGATCCCGGTCCCACATCGTTTCGGCGTCGCGCGTTATGCGCGTGGGGTATTTACCCGTCCAACAGGCCACACACGACCCTGACGCTTCGATCTCGGTCGCCGCCAACATTCCATCCAATGAGAGAAATCCCAAACTGTCGGCTTCGATAAATTGACGGATCTCCTCAACAGACATCTGTGCCGCGATCAGATCCGATTCGTTTGGTGTATCGACCCCGTAATAGCACGGCCCCACCGTGGGCGGGCAACTGATACGCATATGCACCTCGACCGCCCCTGCCTCGCGCACCATCCTCACGATCTTCTTGGAAGTAGTGCCGCGCACGATCGAATCGTCCACCAGCACGACACGCTTGCCTTCGATCAAGTGGCGCACCGGGTTCAGTTTGATACGCACGCCGAAAGAACGGATCGACTGCTTGGGTTCGATAAACGTCCGGCCCACGTAGTGGTTGCGGACCAACCCTTGGCGATAGCTGATGCCGGATTCGGCCGCGTAACCGATCGCCGCGGCCACACCTGAATCAGGCACCGGCACAACGATGTCGGCGATGGCCGGCTTTTCGACTGCCAACTGGCGGCCCATGCGATGGCGCGAACGATTGACCGACTTGCCGTAGATCACCGAATCGGGCCGCGAAAAATAGACATGCTCGAAGATACAGACGGAATGGCGGGCCGGCGGCAGCGGAAATGACGAGTGTAGACCGAACCGGTCGATCACGATCATCTCGCCCGGCTCGACGTCGCGGACGAACACGGCGTCGATCAGATCGAAGGCACAGCTTTCACTCGCCATGACCCAGGCATCGCCCAGCCGGCCCAGGCTAAGCGGACGGAAACCCCGCGAATCGCGAACGGCGATCAGCTTGTCCGGCGTCAGAAAGAGCATCGAGAACGCACCTTCGGTCTGGCTCAACACTTCGGCCACAGCGACGGAAATGCTGGGCGCGGACGAACGCGCGATGCGGTGCAGAACGACTTCGGTATCCGAGGTCGAGTTGAAGATGGCGCCATCGCGCTCTAATCGTTTGCGGTCTTCGGAAGCGAACGGGAGATTTCCGTTGTGGCAAATGGCCAGTTGGCCAAGCTGGCAGGTGACTAAGAACGGCTGCGCTTCGCGGATCGAAACCTTGCCGGCGGTCGAATAGCGCACATGACCGATCGCGCTTTCGCCCGGCAGGCGATCCAGCCGCGCTTGGTCAAAAACATCCGAGACCAACCCCATCGCGCGTTCGGAATGCAGGATCCCATCCTGCGAAGAAACGACACCGCAACTCTCTTGCCCACGATGTTGCAAGGCATACAGCCCGAGATAGGCCATGCGCGACGCCTCGGGGTGCCCGAAAATGCCAAAAACACCACACTCGTCGTGAAATTTGTCCGGTTCGTCCGTTAGATCCATTAGTGAGTCGCCCACAGAAAACCGCCTTGCCCCGACCGCCCTATAAAACGCACCGCGCAATAATTTTCGCTTCACTAAAGCTTAGTCAATCGGCGGCATTACGGCAAGCAGAGTTTTTCCGGAACGGTCAATTCAGCTGAAAAAGAAGTTTCCAGTTACCGAATTTTCAGATTACAATTCGCCGATGAAGGTTAGGGAGTTGATCAAACTATTTGAAGTCGAAGGTTGGATCTTAGCAAGAACAAAAGGGAGTCATCGTCATTCAAACACCCGACCAAGAGTGGTGCGGTAACAGTCGCAGGCAATTCAAATATTGATGTTCCCGTGGGAACGTTGAATGGCATCTTAAAGCAAGCCGGTTTAAAATAAGCAACAAAGGAGCAGTGTTATGAAATACGCCGTGATCGTTGAAGAAGGCGAAAAAAGTTTTGGCGCCTATGTTCCCGATCTGCCTGGCTGTATAGCCGTCGCTGAATCTAAAGCCGAAGTGCTGGACCTAATTCAATCTGCCATCGAGTTCCACCTTGACGGATTGCGCGAAGACGGTCATCCCTTTCCCCTTCCCGCGTCTAGCATTGAGTACATTGAAGTTCGCGCGGCCTAGGATTTAAGCGAGTTTGGTTGCCGTCGTTAACCGTGGCGAGGAAGGTGATTATTGCGACGAAGTCACCGCGATTCCCGGCGCTCTACTCGGAGCGATGAGTTCATAGAATTCGTGAACAATTCCATTGAGCGATCAACTGTTGCCTTACCTGCTAAGGCTAAAACAACCTGAGTTCGTCCAATTGCTTCTAAGCTCGTACGGTTTCTTGGCTTTCATCCCGCAAGCGCGCAGAATGACGGAGAACTCATGCAACTGTGTGGCGTGAAGTCGGCACCACCTGCGATAGCGGGAGGGCAACATTTGTTTTGAATCGAGTGGGAGGAAACCTCAATGAAGTTCCGGCTGATCGCCGTTGCGTTCGTTATCTTGTTTAGCCTTAACCTTATGCCAGCACAAAATGCTGTGGATATCAAAAGCAAGTTCGGCACCCCAACAGAATCGTATTTGGTCATCGACAATATTTGGATGTCACCGAGCTACGCGACCAATGGACAGGTTTGCCGAATGGAACTCTTTGCAAAACGACACTCAGCTTTCGGTGGTTACCGTCCTGTCAAACTTACCAAGGACGATTTCAATCGAGCTATTGAGAAGTTGGTTCCTGAATTGATTGGGTCTGAGCCAACTACCGTATCCATTGACGTTAAAGGATCTGGCGGTGACGCGCTTTGGAACCGTAGATCATACGAGCAGATCTCGATCGTTTTCATAACCGGATTCAATTTCAACGACGACGCTTGGTTGAACGCCCGACCGACGTTGAAGTTTAATGAGCCATCTTCTTTCTCACCAGTTACGAAAATTGAATTTCTTGACCCTTATAAAATTCAGTCCGTGCGCTATACGTCTGTGTTGGGACCTAGATATATCGAGCGGGGGGAATCCGCTGTGATTTCGTGGAGGAATCGAAAATGTTCGGATGATCTACCTCAATGAATCGGTTTCCGGTGAAAACATCCAGCGATGCCCACTGAAGTCCCAAGTCCGAACCAGGGCCGTCAGAACTCACTTTTGTTGCAACCAGTGCTAGGCAAGCAAAGTGGCTTTATTCCTCACGTGCCGGGGTCATCGTTGGTTGGCGCTAGACAGGGCTATTCAAACGGTTGATATTGACGATCGGAGAATTGTGTCCGATGCGAGAAATAGGTATGGGACAATTCTACTTCCGGATGACGGAGCGATTTGACTGCTCACGGTTGATTGCTCACTGCTTACTTTTTCTAGGTGCCGTTTCCCGCACCTTAACGAGTGTGACGAAGGCAGAGGAGGCCTTTTTCTTAAGGAATTGAGAGCTGAGATTGTACGGCTTCAATGC
>JBDSEC010000532.1:0-12589 GCA_039920205.1 Pyrinomonadaceae bacterium | reverse complement strand
ATCCGATATATACTGACATAGTTGTTTTCTCCTTTCGGATTGCGGCCCGAAAGTCTTTAGCAAACCTTCGGAACCATACAACACGATCCGGAGGGAGGAAACAACTTCATATAATCATTGCGAGTCCCCGAGCTGTGGGTACGCATCCCTCTAAGACTCTCCGGAGCCCGCGAAGCGCGGCGGCAGAATCCCGCCTGGCGTAAATGGACCGGTATGAAGGGAGAATTAATACGCATGACAGAGCCCGCATCTTCCCAACATATCGGATTCGGGTTATAAAGGTGCGGACGGGATCTATCTACTATCAGCGAAGGGATTGGCCTCATTGATAAATCCGCTCGAAACCTATCTACAACATCTTTCTGCGATCCGCGGCTCGGGCGGCGGAGTTAAGGAAACCTCCTATTATCCAGCACTCTCAAACCTGCTGGATGAGGTCGGCAAAACGCTTAAGCCTAAAGTTCGATGCATCCTGACGCTGCAAAACACTGGCGCGGGTTTGCCGGATGGTGGTCTATATACGGCGGAACAATTTCCGAAGCAAGCGAAGGACGAACCTCGCGACGGCCAACTTCCCGCCCGGGGTTGTATCGAAGTCAAATCCACGAGCGAAGACGTTTTGACGGTCGCAGACGACAAGCAGGTCCGTCGTTACCTATCTCGTTACAATCAAGTTCTGGTTACAAACTATCGTGATTTTATTTTGGTTGGCCGCGACCAAGATGGTAATCCGGTTAATCGAGAACGGTTTTCACTCGCCGCCAACGAAAAGGAATTCTGGGACCAGGCGGCCCACCCACGCACCGCTGGGAATCAACTTGGCGACCGGTTTGTTGAATATCTGAAGCGAGTGATGCTATCCGCCGCACCGCTCACTGAGCCCAAAGACGTCGCTTGGTTCCTCGCTTCCTATGCACGTGACGCCAAGATGCGGATCGAGGGCAACGACCTGCCCGCGCTGGGTGCGGTACGATCAGCGCTTGAGGAAGCTTTGGGCCTGAAATTCGAAGGTGAAAAGGGTGAGCACTTTTTCAGATCAACCTTTGTCCAAACCCTTTTTTACGGAATCTTTTCGGCCTGGGTGCTATGGAGTAAAAAGCATCCGCCCACGGATCGAAGGTCACGATTTACTTGGAAGGAAGCGGTTTGGTCATTGAACGTACCGATGATCCGCGCGCTCTTCGAACAAGTAGCTACCCCGACAAAGTTGGAGCCTCTTGGGTTGATGGAAGTTCTGGACTGGACCGAAGGCGTTTTGAATCGCGTGGACCGCGCCGCCTTCTTTTCGAATTTCGAAGAGGAGCATGCCGTTCAGTATTTTTACGAACCGTTCCTCGAAGCCTTTGACCCGGACCTGCGCAAGGAGCTCGGTGTCTGGTACACGCCGACCGAGATCGTTCAGTACATGGTCGCCCGTGTGGATATGGTGCTTCGTGAAGAACTCGACATTGCCGACGGCCTGGCGGACCCACGGGTGTACATATTGGATCCCTGTTGCGGTACCGGCGCATTTCTCGTCGAGGTGTTGAAACGCATTGATCGAACACTGTCAGAAAAAGGCGAAGACGCGCTACGCGGAAGCGCCGTAAAACGTGCCGCAATAGACCGTGTGTTTGGGTTTGAGATACTTCCGGCACCGTTCGTGGTCTCGCACCTTCAGTTGGGAATTCTCCTTCAAAACTTGGACGCACCTTTCGCTGATGGCTCTTCCGAACGCGCCGGAGTTTACCTGACCAATGCCTTGACCGGTTGGGCACCTCCGTCGGATGAAGCCAAGGCTCGTTTACAACAGTTAGCCTTCACATTTGCAGAACTAAAAAGTGAGCATGACGCGGCCGATCGCGTGAAACAGGATGCGCCCATTCTTGTCATTCTTGGTAACCCGCCGTACAACGGATTCGCTGGTGTCGCTGTCGAGGAAGAACGCGATCTAAGCGACGCCTATCGCACAACAGTTAATGCGCCCGCGCCGCAGGGGCAAGGCTTGAACGATCTATATATTCGCTTTTTTCGAATGGCGGAGCGGAAGATCGTCGAACAAACGCAAAAAGGCATTGTATGTTTCATTTCGAACTATTCGTGGCTTGAGGGATTGTCATTTACAGGAATGCGCGAACGGTTTTTGGATGCTTTTGATTCAATATGGATCGACAATCTCCATGGCGACCGAATTATTTCGGAATATGCTCCGGACGGACGAACCAGTGAAACTGTTTTCGCGGTGCAAGGTACATCTCCAGGAATCAAGGTTGGAACCTCCATAGCGTTGCTACTCTCGAGACCTTTAGACCAACGGAGTCCGACCAGTCAAATTTACTACCGAGACATGGCTCAGGCTAGGGCGGCGGACCGGCGTGCAAGTCTATTGGCAAGTGTGGAGGATGCTGATTTCAATTCTCTTTACGTCCAACTCGACCCAGACATTCGCATTGGTCTGCCACTAAAGTTTCGTAACCTCGCTGGCAATTATTTCACTTGGCCACTCCTAACGAACATCCTTCCGACTTCTTTTCCCGGCTTGCAAACCGGACGCGACGACCTTCTGGTCGACATTGATCGGGACATTTTGCGCGAACGCATGTCACGTTATTTCGACCCGGCAATTACGAATGAAGAATTCGGTCGCGAATGTCCGACGGCGTTACGTGATACGGCACGTTTCGATTCACAGAAAGTTCGCACATATCTAACTAAAAAGGGAATAAATCCGGAGAACATTCGACCACACCTCTACCGCCCCTTCGACATTCGCTGGATTTATTGGGAACCCGAAACAAAACTTCTTGATGAAAAGCGGTCGGAATATGTTCGTAATGTGGTCGCAGGTAATCGATGGATTGCGGCAGTTCAGCAAAACCGTCGCACGTTTGACCCTCCGGTTGTCACTGGTCTCATCGGTTCACGACATGTGGTTGAGCGTGGCGCAAATTGGTTTCCAATGTGGACAGCACCCGATGAGAAGAATCAACTTTTTGCGACGAACAGCTTTGAACAAAAGGATGGCTACTATCTTAATCTTTCCTCGGAGGCCGTTACTTACCTGAATGCAATAGGCGAGATTGCTGACTCAGAGAGTCTTTTTTATCACATTGTCGCCGTACTCCATGCCCCTACCTATTCCGTTGAGAACGCTGGGGCTCTTGGTCAAGATTGGCCGCGCGTGCCGGTACCGGACTCCATTGAGAAGCTTCGAAAGTCCGCTGATCTTGGTCGAGAAGTTGCAGCACTGATCGACACCGATATGGGAGTCGGCGAAATTACGCAGGGCGCAATTAACGAACCCACTCGCTCCATCTGTACGATCTCGCGAGTCGGAGGTGGACAGCTTCAATTGGAAGAACGCGTTGCCACAGGGAAGTTGAGCGAATTGCGGGTAACCACCGGTTGGGGGAGCGCGGGCAGAGGGGGAATCACGATGCCTGGAAAGGGAAGGGTCGCGACACGGGATTACACTCGTGAGGAGCGTGAAGCGATGGAGTCGGGTGCCCAGCGGCTCCACTTAACTATCGATCAAATGTTCGTGCTGTTGGGTGAAAGAACATTCGATGTGTATTTGAACGACGTTGCCTATTGGCGCAACATTCCAGAACGCGTTTGGGAATACACCATCGGCGGATACCAGGTCATGAAGAAATGGCTAAGCTATCGCGAATACAAACTACTGGGCCGTCCGCTCACCACCGACGAAGCCCGCGAAGTGATGAACATGGCCCGCCGCATCGCCGCGATCTTGCTGCTTGAGTCGGAGCTCGATGCAAACTATCAGTCAGTCAAAAGCGCGACATACTATTGGGACGCGATCTAATGACGGACAAATTCTTGTGAGGCGATTCGCTATCGATGAACAGCAACCCCAACGATCGACCTCGGCAAAGATCGTGATGCGCAGATCGTAAACATTCACCGTCACGCGCTTTTGGTGTCTGCGGGTTTGTGTTTTTTCGTGATGGGGCGCAATTAAAAGTGTGAGTTACATTCGCCACTGGAACTGCCTTCTTTGCGCTGAAGGCGCCGTAAGAAAATAGCCAGATGCGGGGCCGAAGGGGCGGGGTCGGGGTTTCGAGCGCACTGAAGGTGCGCCACCTTGATCTGGCGCACCTTCAGTGCGCGGGAACAAAATTGCGACTTACCAGACGTTTCACATCTGGCTATTTTCTGTAGGCGTCTGCGACGCGAAGCAAAGGTTTAATTGCCTAATGCCGGACTGCTCCCCGATTTAGTTAAATGCCCAACTCGCACTTTTAATTTCACCCTTCTTGATGGGCGTTTCCCGTAAAATCTTGTCGTTTTCTCGCGTACCTGATAGATTGCCGCTGAAACCTTGACTTCGGAACCTCAGTTGAAAGGAAAACGCGAATGCCGAACTCTCCCATTCCTGGCGCAGGCGCGCCCACGATCCAACCATTTACCACTTGGAGCCAACTTACGAATTGGACCACGCCGACCGACCCGGTCAGTTTGGCGAGCGTCGCGCGCGTTCCCTTAGCGCCGCGGCCAGCCCCGACTGGCCTAGCGGTGATGGCAGGTTTTGATAACGGAGATTGGCAGTACGACCCCTACTTCACCCAGTGGAGCCAGGGCGGAACGGGCAATTCCGCCACGCGGACGGCGGCCAATGTTTACAACTTCAGTTTTTGGCAGTATCTGGACATTTCGTACTATTTCGGGCACCAACTACTGACCATCCCGCCGACCGTGTGGACCAATGCCGCTCACGCCAACGGCGTCCTCAGTCTGGGCACCTTTAACGTGAATGCCTTCAATGTCAGCCAATATAGCGTGCAACAAGCGGCGGCTCAATTGATCAAGATCGCGCAGTTCTACCAATTCGACGGCTATCTCATCAACGACGAGAACGGATCGGATCCAAACTGGGATATGCAGTTGATGCAGATACTTCAGACCAACGCGCAGAAACCGTTGGTAGTCTTCTGGTACGACTCGCCGGTCAGCGGTGGTTACGCCAACGACCTGAACCAAAAGGCGGTGCCATTCCTCAAGGCTGCGGGTTATTACCAAGCCAACTATTGGTGGGGGAATGGATCGCCGGGCCCTTCGCCGCAACATTCGTTCAATGTGCTCAAAACCAACTTTCCGGGCAATTACCTAACCTGGCGTAACCGAGTCTTTTCAGCCCTCTATGCCTACGGGCCGCCGATCTACGGCGGTGATTTCTTCGAAAGTTTCGCGATGATCAACGATCCGGCCGTGGGGTATTTTACGGGCCTTGGTGTGTACGCTCCGGCCTACACCATGTACTGGTGCCTATCGCAAAACACTCAGCAGTTGCCGGACCGGATGACCTTTCAAAATAATGATCAAGCGTTCTGGGCGGGTACCACGGACTATCTGGGTTATGTTCCAACTTGCGGTTCGGCTCCGCAGAACGTCACACCGAATGCAGATCAGTGCATTGCCTACTACGTCGCGCCGCGCACCCCGGTTACTTCCACACCTTTCGTCTCCGACTTTAATACTGGTGAAGGCGACTTCTTTAATTTAGAAGGTGTCTCGGCGGCGATCAACCCCTGGAATGATCTTTCGATCCAGAGTCTCCTGCCTACCTGGCGTTATCTGCAGAGCGGAACCGCAGCATTCAAGATCGTGCTTAGCTACGACCGAGCCTTTAACGGCGGAACCTGCCTGGCACTCTCGTCCCCTGCGATGGCCGTGGGCGCAGCGGGACTGGTCAAGCTGTTTGCGACCGACCTGACCCTAACCGCCACCCTTCAGCTTACTCTGACCGTGCAAAACGCCGCCGGCACTTATTTGCCGAGCGTGCAGTTGGCACTCTATCTGGATGGCGCACCGTCGCCGCAACTCTTCAACCTAGTGGGTAAGGTTGTTACCAACGGCTGGACCACCTTTCGTTATGCAGTGCCGGTCAGCTATAACGGTCGTTCACTCGACGCCATCGGGCTTAAGATCGCCAACACCTCCACCGTTACGCAACCACTAAACCTGGCAGTGGGCCAACTAAAACTCATCGATACGGCACAGGCCTTCCCCAAACCGACGGTCCAAACCCTAGCTCCGGCCACGGTGCTCTCGTGGCAAAGCAACTACAGCTCCGGTTCCGCCTATCGCGTCTATGGTGTCATTGGCACCAAGAAATATCTCCTCGGTATCGTGCGTAATTACGTCTACAGCACTCTGGGCAATATCCTAAACACCACCCAAACCGGCTTCTCCAGCTTTATCGTCCAAGAGGTGAATAGATTCGGCGCATCCACGCCGATTTGAGAAATCGGCGCTCTTGAACGCCAGGGAGACTCAAACAGGTGGCGAGACTCTTGCAAAAGAAACGCTCGCATTGATAGGTCGTTATGGCACAAAGGCTCCGGGAACCGGAGAGTCGCCATTGGTTCCGAAGTTCGTCGCCCGGAGCGAGGCGCTGGCACTTTGTAGGATATAAAAAACTCCGGTTGACGGCCGGAAGACGGCGACGTCCAGCTTACCGTCGCCATCGTAATCGCCCCCGGCAGGCAAATCACCGGCGGTTCCCCACCCGATCCCGGTGATACCTTGGTCGCTGCTTCGGATCGCATACCAGCCGCCGGTCGACGGGCGGTAGACCGTCACGTCGGTACGCGCATCACCGTCCACATCGCCCGCGAAGGGTTTGTCGCCGGGGGTGCCCCACTGCACCGCAGTTGTGCCGCCGGTGGCCGAAAGCAATTGATAAAAGGAACTGCTGGATGCACGGTAGACACTAAAATCTGCTCGGCCATCCGCGTCAAAGTCACCGATCAAAGGCACGTCTCCCGCCTGCCCCCACTGCTGCGAAAGGTAGTTTGAGTCAGCTAGAAGTACATAAAAAGTACCGCTTGAAGGGCGGTAGACGGAAACCTCGGCGCGTCGATCTCCATCAAAATCGCCCGGGGCAGGAATATCCCCGTTCGCTCCCCACGAGGTCGCGCGGAAGGTATTGGTCGAACTGTCAACGCGGTACCAGGCGCCGTTCGACGATCGCCAAACGGCTATGTCGGTTTTTCCGTCGCCGTCGTAATCGGCCGGTACGATACGATCGCCAGCGGCGCCGAACGATTCGGCGCGAAACGAATTATTTCCGCTATTCAGGATGTACCAAGCGCCCGTCGCCAGACGATAGACCGCTACGTCGGTGCGGCCATCGTTATCAAAATCGAAATTTGCTTTGGGTTTGGTGAAAGAGACGCGGTCCAGCACGACGTCCTCTTGCGGATTGCCACCGAGCGATACCCGACCGTCAGTCCAGGTGTGGAACGCCGTATTGCCCGACCCATCGTTACTAAATGAGGCGTGATTATAATCGCCACCGTAACATGGGACTATATTCGGATCGACCTGACCGGGCACCGGAAAGATGATATCGCTAAAAGCTTGGTCCGGCCCCCAATTAAGGCCGTTATCGACTGAAGCACGGCCGAATCGTTCCAGTGAATCGTTCGTCGTGTTCCGTTCGTCGTACCAACTTACCGACACGGCACCGTCCCGATTGACCGAGAGCGAAGGTCCCCACTGAGCGCGCGTCGTCGCATCGGTATTCAACTGCAATGGCGTAGACCAGGTCCCACCGTTATCGCCGGATCGAAGATAGTAAATGTTACCGGGATCGGTTCCCGTTCCCGGGCGCGAAGAATAAACGTAGTGGATGACTCCATTTGGCCCGACACCGGGTTGGCCCCAACCCATATCTCGCCATTGACCGGTATACATCGTGGCCCAATACGAGTTACCGGGGCAGGTATTGCGGCCGGGTCCAAGAAACGCGGGTCCTTGATTTACCGAGGTCCAGTTAGCTCCCCCATTGGTTGAACGGACAATGATATTTTGCCGGAGGTTGTTTAGACCGCCGCCGCCTTCCTGCAGTAGCTGGACAAAGATCGTTCCGTCGGCGCCCAGGCTTCCGGTTATTTTCAGTGCGCGTTTGAACGCCGGATCAAAATTTACCAATACCGCGGGCGCCCAGTTGACGCCACCGTCGCTCGAATAGGTGACCGAGGCCGCGCCGTTGGCGGCCATAAAGTTATTGAACGCCACATATTGCCGACCGTAGTACGGACTGGACGGATTGTTATCCACCCAAGACGTGGGGTTGTCTAAGTTGTTGCTGGTGACAACGCAGCCACTGGTGGTCCAGTTGATACCATCGGGCGATTCCCATTGCGCAATGCCGCTGTCGCCACATGAAGTATTAAAACCGCTGGCAAACCACTTAGCCGCAGCCAGGCTATAGAAGACCGACATATTACCGAAACATTGACCCGCGGTGTTGAAACGATAATTCGATCGGGTGAAAGTCGCTCCGCCATTGGTCGAGACCGCGACCGCACAGAAACTCAACTGCGGAAGCAAAAAGCCGGAACTGTCAACGAATGCGACGACCACGGTATTTCCATGCGCCCAGGACGAACTGGTGGCCTGGGTGACATGAGGTAGCGTATCCGTGCCGGTAATGAGATTGATGTCGGTCAATCCGAAGGCTGACGTCCGGCTCAGCAGATCGGTGAGTGCGTTGTGCCCGGCTGCGGCCCTCGGCACCGAAAGGGTTGGCGACACAGTTCCGTGGTGGCGTTCGATTTGGCAATGCCGTAAAATCGCCGCCGCCCGCAAATTCGTCTGTTGTTCAATGCCCAGGTCACTAATGCGGGACCAATCAAAGCCGGCGATCCCGAACGGATCCGCTCGGTTCCCGCTGGCATCCGCTGAACCCACCCCAATGCCCCGAAATTGAGCACGAACCGGCGACGCGGACACCGCGACAATTAAGGTGATGATTCCGACCGTGAACTGAACGTTGAACCAATTCTGACGCATGAATTAAGCCCCTTCCTGTCGAAGATCGTCAATGGGAGTCGCGGTCCGGGATGAACCAGCGCCCCTACCATTACAAGACGATCGGGTGAAAATGTTTCGTTGGTGAAGACGGGAAGAAGCGATTTACCTGGGCTAACCAGACCTGTAGGTCTTGCGGTGAGTGATTACGCGCCTATGAATGTCCAGCGATTTCGTGCCGACCGGGTTGGCCGACAACACACCACTTTTCACCTTTTACGATCAGCAACGTCTGATCGTCGCCGCGCTCCTTGGCGCCGGACCAGCGGTCGACCTCGGCAAAGATCGCGTTGCGCAGGTCATGCGCGCTCATCGCGCGGTGCTCGACCGCGAAGGCGAGCAGTCGATCTTCGCCGAACTCTTCTTCGGAACTGAAATGCTCGGCCTCGCTTAACCCGTCCGAAAAGATCACCAAAACATCATCGACGCCGATGGTCACGCTGGCTTCGTCGTATTTGGCGAAATCGAACGCGCCGACCATCATGCCGCCTTCGGTTAGGCGTTCGATGGTGCTGTCCGCGTGCACCAAGATCGGAGGGTTGTGTCCAGCGTTGGTGTACCGCAACGTCCGGGTGCGGTCCTCGTAAATGGAGAGCAGCAACGTCGCGAACCGGTTCGTATCCGTGCTGGCACAAAGTTGCCGATTGATGTTGGTCGCATGACGCGAAATGGCGCCGTCGATATCAGCATCCGCCACCACGCGCGCCAGCACCAGATCACCGGAAGTGTTGGCCGCCGCCGCCACGGCTCGTTGTGCCATTCCCAGTCGTTCCGCGGTGATCGCCGCTTGCGACCGCATACTGGCCTGCAGATTTGCCATCACCAACGATGCCGACATCCCCTTGCCCGATACATCGCCCAGTGCCAACGCCACCACTCCGGGCGCGATCTCGACATAGTCGTAATAGTCACCGGCCACCCCACGCGCGGCCCGGCACTCGGCGGCGATCTCGACCGTCAGCAGATCCGGCACCTGGCTGGGGAACAAACGCGCCTGTACCTCGGCGGCGATCTCGACCTCGCGTTCAAGCTTTTCACGCTCGACCCGTTCTTGCAGCAATACTTCGATGTTGGCCGACATGTCATTGAACGCCATCGCTAGTTCACCCAACTGGTCACGCGAGCGAACTTTAATTCTGTGCGAGAATTCACCCCGTTTGAAATACTGCGTAGCCACATAGAGTTTATGTACCGTGCCCGTTACCGCACGCGTCATCCAAACCGCCGCGATCAACGCCAGCAACTCAAAGACCAGGAACACCAAACCGACGATCTTTAACAGGGTCCACCATAACCCGCCAAAGTTGCTGGTGCCCAGAAACTGTTTGCTGGCCAAGGCCCACGACCAATCGAAAAAGAAGGCTAGGTGCTGGTCGGATTCGCCATTGGACCAATCCGCGGCGGGGTGGACCACAAAGTACATCTGGTTACCCAGAGGTTGGCCGAATTGGTCCGCAAACGGCTGGCCCGAGTCGCGGCGTTTGCGCGCCTCGGCGGCTCGTTTCTCGGCCTCGGCGCGGATCTGCTCTTCCGTGGGGGCCGGACCATCGCGGTTAGCGCCGCCGCTATCACTAACCTGCAGCGTCATTCCCCGGTTGTTAACGACCATGCTGTTGGCCGTGAAGTAGGGATGCAGGACGATCTCGCTATTTTCTTGATATCGCTGGACCAGTGCTTTGCTGATGGGAACGGAAATCAAGACCACATATTGGCGATCCGCGGCGGTGGTTCGAGTCAGCGCACGGAAAGATGGCGTAGCAAAGGGCGAATCGCCTACTGATCTCGCAAACGCGAGGCCGCTCCACTCATCCTTTCCCCTTAACCAGGTCGGCAACGCCGCACCGATCGGAGTTCTGTCGTCGCCCACGCCAATTGTTTGCGGATCGGATATCTCGCTGATCAAAGGGGTTGCGACGTTTCCCAATGAACCATTCAAAGTGCCGGGCGCTCCGCGCCAGAGCGCAAATCGGGCTCCGGGCAGAACTTGTCGGATCAGTGCCGCGCGTAGATCAAGCCACTCCTGAACCTGCTTGTCGGTAGCGCTTCCTGGAATAAGCTTCGCCTCCAGCGCCAAACCGCGCGCGGTATTTAAGGCCTGCTTCTCGGTTTCGTTGAGCTGGGTCGTGACGATTCGGGCCATTCCCTGACTGCTGCCGCCAAAGGCGGACAAGAGCCCCAGCAGCGCCAAAAGAATGATCGGTGTCAGACCGACAAAGAGATACGTTACGACCAAGCGGCGGCGTACCCGCCAAAGCAGCCGGCGTTTCAACCAACGCAAAGCTTTGTAACCGTAATATGCCAGGGTGAAGCCAACCACGATGAACGTGACCGCCCGCAACAGTTGGCCCACCGGATTCGAACCGAAGAGAACCGACTTGGCCAGCAAGTTGCGCGCGATGAACAGCACGGCCGCGACGATCGCCACGCGGGGCATGATCGCGCGCAGACGAACTCTCAGACGTTCGAACGGCGCCGCTTTGGTGGCTTCACCGGTTCCTAGTTGCTTCTGCAAAGACGGCCTCCGAAAAAGTTATTCGCTTCCTTATGCCATACGTAAGCGAGGGGGCCAAATGTTTCCGCCGCTCAGGACCGAAATCGACGGCGAACGGCTTCACGCCCGACGGAATCCAACCCGCAAGATAATGAAGATAGTGTTTTTAGTATTACTAACGCTCCTAGCACCGGTTTATGCGGCAATTTCACCGGAAGCAGACAAGCCGTCATCATCAGAGAATGGATTCGCCATGAAACACACCACACCGGTGCCACCCGGCTTTACTTGCTCAAATGGTTGGCGCATTACCGGGTATTTCACGCCGATAGAATCGGACTACCATTCCGCGGAAGTGCGCGAAGTTGAGATCAACGGAGTGGGCAAGCAAAGCTTTAACGCCGAATTTCTCCGCGTGGTCTTTGACGAAAGCCAGGGCTTTGGCGAGGGCTGGGGTAAAACACGGTTCGGCTGGTATTTGGGCAACTACAATAATCAGTGGCACAAAAGCAGCGAACCGTTGGATGCGAACGATACCGTACTGAAAGCGAACTCGGTGGCGGTGGATAATGCGCTGATCCCGAATGACAGCAAAGTGCGGATCCCGGGCTTACCAGGCGAGAGTGGCAACGTGATGTACATTGCGAATGATGTGGGCGTGACGGTTCATGGTAAACACATTGACGTTTACACCGGCGAAGGCAAAGCGGCGGAACGCGCCATGTATGCCGTTACATTTGAAGACAGATCCGATCTTCAACGGGTTTGTTACCAGGCTCCGGACTCGCGCTGACCGTGGGCGAACATTTCGTAAAGCCATTCCGGCCAGGAGGCATTGTTGAAAAAAGCCATTGAGCCGCGTTTTGATATCGAGAAAGCCAAACAGATGATCGAGAAGGGCCGGCGCGCCCAGTGGTGGCGCCGGACCGGTTCGATGAAACGTGGATTCAGTTATGTGGACGCTGCGGGAAGTAAGATCGCGCGTCAGGAAGACTTGGACCGGATCAAAGCGTTGGTCATTCCGCCGGCTTGGCAGCATGTACGTATCTCGCCTTCGGTCGGTGGTAGCCTTCAGGCCGTGGGAATGGATACAACCGGCCGGATCCAATATCTTTACCACCCCAAATTTTCTGAAAAGCAGCAGCGCAAGAAATTCGCCAAGATCGAAAAGTTTGGCGAATATCTGCCGCAACTGCGCAAGACAACTAACGAACATATTGCGTTGGAGGGTTTCCCGCGTGAGAAAGTGTTGGCGGTGATGATGCGGCTGATCAACTCGCT
>JBDSEC010000531.1:0-9866 GCA_039920205.1 Pyrinomonadaceae bacterium | reverse complement strand
GCACATTCGCCACGAAAAATTTGATCAGCGAGATGTCTTCGCGGACGGCGGTCTGTCCCTCGGCTTCGATTCGTTCGGCGGTGCGCAGGACCAGCAAGCGCGCGGCGTCGATCGAGGCGCGGCTTTCGGCGATCCAGTGTTGAATGGCCTGCTTTTCGCCTAACATTTTGCCGGGTGACAATTCGCGGGTGGCCGCGCGGCGGCACATTAGGTCGAACGCGCGTTCGCAGATACCGATCCAACGCATACAGTGGTGAATACGCCCGGGGCCCAATCGCTGTTGAGCCAAAGCGAAACCGCGCCCCTCGGCACCCAAAATGTTAGTTTGCGGAACGCGGCAGTTTTCATAACGTACCTCGGCATGGCTGAAATATCCGCCGCCCGAGTGGCCCATGACGCTGGTGTTACGCACGCGGGTAAAACCTGGGGTATCAAGCGGCACGATGATCTGGCTGGCTCGTTCGTGCGGCGCGGCGTCCGGATCGGTGACTGCCATGACGATGGCAAAGCTCGCACCGTCCGCTGCCGACGTAAACCACTTGTGGCCATTGATGACGTATTCGTCACCGTCCTTAACGGCAGTGGTGCTCATCCAAACCGGGTTCGACCCGGCGTGTTCCGGTTCGGTCATCGAAAAACAACTCCGGATATCACCGGCAGACAACGGTCGCAAAAACGTTTCCTTCTGCGCGGCCGTACCGTACTCCATCAGTATCTCCATATTGCCGCAGTCCGGTGCCTGGCAATTGAAGAGATAATGTCCAATGATCGATTGGCCCAACTCCTCGCCTACGCGTGCGAAGTCCGGCAGCGACAATCCCATCCCGTTCCACTCGGCTGGCAGATGCGGCGCCCACCAGCTATTCGCCTTTACTTCCTCACGCAATGCATCGAGCGCAGGCTGCACCTCGGAGAGTGGTTCGTTCAGGAAGCGTTCTTCGAGAGGAAACACCTCGGTGCGCATGAAACCGCGAAGGTCGGAGATCAAGCTGGCTAAGTTCGTCGTCATGGTTTGTCGAAAGCCGAAATTTGCGTTGAAGCCGCGCACGCATGTTCGAGGCGCCGCCTCTCACAAAAATGCAAAAAAGCATTACCGGTGGGTCGAGCCTCACCGCACTGGTCAGCGGCCGAGCCGAAATGGGCGTTGCGCACACACCGAACGGGCCAATTTGAAAACGAGCTCACTCGCTACCGCAGGTGGTACTGACTTCTGCCTGCGCCGGCACCTAAAACCTAACAGTTGGGCTGCGGAACCCGGCACCTGACACCCGAAACCTAACACCCTGTTGTCCTACATCAATCCGCCGGAGTTTAGCCAATGGCCGCCGTCGATGACCAACGTTACGCCGTTGATATAGCTGGCCGCATCGGAACAGAGAAACACCGCGCTGTGTTCAATATCTCGGATCAGGCCGAACCGGCCGAGCGGTATCTTGCGTCGGATCTTTTCTTTGATCGGTTCGGGGACCAAGCGCGCCATGCCTTCGGTATCTGCGATCGGTCCCGGCGCGATCCCATTCACGCGGATGCCGAACTTGCCCCACTCGACCGACAGGTTGCGGGTAAGCGCATCAACCCCGGCTTTGGCCGCGGAGACATGCAACTGCATCGGCGTGCCTAGGTAATGCAAAGTCGCGCTGATGTTCAGGATCGAACCCTGCGTTTTCTTCAACTCGGCGATCGACGCGCGGCAGACATTGAAGGTGCCCTTCAGATCGATATCCACTACGGTGCCGAAACCGTTGGGTGAAAGCTCCTCGGCCGCGCAGAGGAAATTACCGGCCGCACCGTTCACGACGATGTCTAGCTTGCCCAACTTCTCGACCGTGACGGCGACGGCGCTCGCGACCTGCTCGGGATCACGCACATCGCAAACCACCGCGATGGCGGTGCCACCGTTCTGGTTGATCAATTCCGCGGCGGGTTCCAGGTGTTCCAGCTTGCGGCTAAGTAGCGCTACGGAGGCGCCGGCTTCGGCCAAGGCGCGCGCTACGCCGCCGGTGATACCGGTGCCGCCGCCGGTGACCATTGCCACGCGGCCGGCCAGAATGTTCTCTGCAAAAATGTTATCAGGCATAGGAAGGTAGTCAGTAGACAGTAGTCGGTAGTCAGTAGAAAAGCCGGGTTGAAATTAGTTAGCATTGTTAAATTTCAACTAGCCTTGAAGCTAAAGAACGAAGCACTATCCGGTCTGGTTTGGTCACGCCCAAGTTAGGCCGCTAGCGGCCGTGGGGTGGTAGTTCTACAAAATCTTAGATCAGCTTAATGAACATTAACAGAGCGAACCACCCCGGGCCTGACGGTCGGCCCCCACCCCTACCAAGAATAGGAGGGAAGTTTTGTGGCTCCGCCCCGGCCGCAAAATGGAGCAACGCAAATCAAACTCAACCGGCCTTTCTACTGGCGACGTTCTACCTCTCCCTACTTCTTCGCCAAAACCACCGACGACTGTTCCGCCGAACGGATCGAGGCAAAGAACGATCGGACCTTTTCATACTGTTCGACCGGATAGGTTCCCGCCTGCTGGGTGAACTTTCGCGTAAAGACCAAATGCCCATCCGCGACCGTGTACGTCGTCGCATAGGTACCGAACGCAGTTTCAAGTTTCACCGCATCGGGCATCTCGTCCACATCAAAACCGGCGGGCAGTTTGATCTTAACGCTCTCCGAAAATGATCTTGCACGCAACACGACCGGGGCCGTACGCTTCGCTGCGGTCAGAGCCAACGCATCCGTACGGGCAACGATCGCGGGATTGAAGACCAACAAACGATCCTGCATTAATTGTGCATAACGACCAGCCGTAAAGGTGACGTTCAAAGCGAACTTACCGTCGGCCTGGCTATCCATCGGTTCAACCTTTGAAACCACCGCCCCGGTCACAAAATTGGCTACCCATCCTTCGATTCGTTTGGCGAATTCCGGTGCCGACAAACCCTTGAATTCGCGCCGTGCGGCCGCCGCCTCCTGTCCGTTAAACCGTTCTTGAATGGTGGCGGTGATCGAACCGTCACGCTCGAGCGCGACATAGGTTTGGCGATCAAGATTACTCGACTCCGGGGGCAGCACCGGCATGCGGGTCAACGATCCGCCCTCGCTGGCGACGATCAGAGCCAGACTGCCTTGCTCATGATCTGGAAGGTCACCTACTGGGGTAGATTCGGACGTCGCATCAAAGATCAACAACCGTCCCAGTTTGGGATCCGAAATTATTGTAGGGGATTGCGTTTCGTCACTTACTTTCACCGCGATGATACAGTGATTGAACTGTCCCGGAGACGGCCACGCCTCGCGCACATAAGTTGGGTCACCGGAAAAAATTACCACCGGGTACGCGGTGATCTTAAGAGACTTGAGCATTGTACGCATCAAGTTCGCCTTGTCCTTACAATCACCATAGGCTTTAGCTAAAACCTGGCTCGCCATATGCGGCCGCCAGCCATTTCCGTAACCCACTCCAATGTCGATCGAAATGTATTGCAGATTCTGCACATACCGTCCGATCGCCTGGATCTTTTCCAATTCCGTCTTCGCATTGGTGGTTAATTCCTGCGCTTTTGACGCGATGCGATCATCTAGGACTGACTGCGGGTCGTGGATCTCTGAGAGAAACCGGGAAACCTCGGTCCAAGACGCAAAAGTCCGCCCCCCAGGTGCACCCGTTGGTGGGGCGTAGCTGACATAAACCTGCGGGGCCATGCCACGCATGGAAGGACTCCGCGGTTCAAACGGAATCGGCGGTAGGTTCTGTAGTTGCCAGGAATAGCTCGACCCGCTGACGGCTGGTTCGATCTTATCGTGATTGAACGTAACGCTGTTCGCCTGCCAACCGGAGGGCAACACCAAAGTATAACGCGAGAATAACGTGGGAAGATGGTCCTGGAAGTTCCAGCTATCCTGATAAAGCAGCGGAAGCACTTCCGTAACCGATTGGAAACCGAAAACCGAACCGACATCGGCATCGTCTTCGGCCAACGCCATTTTCGCCCGTTGCTCATCGTAAATGTCATCGGGACTAGAGATCACATCGGCGACCAAATTACCGTCGTACTTCTTTACTTTTCCATCTGAGCGGATCAACCAGGCACGCGCTTCCTTCACCTTCTCGGTACCGGTCAAATACGGCACAACCATGGTCGCCTCGTCCCGGCCTTCGCGCAGTAGAATTCGTATCGCTTTAGTGGTCGTTACCGTGATGCGCCCACTTGGGTCAACGCGAACTTCCTGCTCGTCGCGCAACACCACCGCGGGAATGTCGCGTGCATAAGCGGGAACCGGCATCATGGCGGCCTCTTTTAACCACGACGGCGCGTCATCGCCCGCGGCGAAGGCGGGAACGGCGCAAAGAAAAACTAGAGCGATCAGCGTAAGAGTTGTGCGGGTCATTGGGTACCTCATAAAAAATTGAACGGCTCGGGTCAGGTTAATGAGACCGGACCATCCGCGCCAACGGTCAAAGATCGACCGGCGGCAAGTATTGCTATTTGGGTACGAAGGCAGAGCCTAAACGCTCCACCCCCGTAATTTGACCGGACCTGGTCCGTGTCTTTGCCGAAAATTCACAGCAAAATCGACCGCCAGCTATTGCTGACGTAACGCCAAACTATGATCATCTGCCGTGCGGATCAAGTCAAAAAGATTTTTCACGGCCGCGTAACTCGCCACCGGAAAAATGACATTTCCCTTACCACCAAAGAAGAACGAGCGCTTGTAAACCAACAATTTCTTGTCTGCTGACACTCCCATTTTTATCGACAAACCGCAGATCTCCTGAGTCATCTGCGGTGTGATCGGTGCCGGTGCATCCGCACTGTCCAGCGCGAATCCGGCTGGCAGCTCGATCGTGATGTCGTCTTCCTCGGACCAAGGATAATGGAAATAAACGTCATGCTTTCGTTCTTTCGCGGTGAATAAGGCTTTGCTTCCGTGTTCAAAAAATCCCGGTTGCAAAAAGAGGCGTTTGCCGGTGCGTTGGGCATACCCGGGAACGCGAACGTTAAAGGTATAGACAAATGGTTTTTCCGGATCATTCACGTTTTCGATCTTAATGTCGGCAAATTCCGCCGTGCTCATTTGCTCTTTAAAGTTACCCCGTAACGTGGATTCCTGTTGGGTGATAGAATCATCGTAGTCAAATCGTTTTCTCGAATACGCATACTGACCGGTGAACTCGATGCGAACGTGGCCTTCTAAAGTCCCGTCTTCGAGAAGTTTGAATTTGCCCGTTCGCTTTTCTTGGTTTTTCTCCTGCATCGACATTGGCGTTTTGGACCAAATCACATCCTTTGGGTTGACGATCAGGGCATCTTGACCCTCTTCGTACCAGATCAACATTCCATAGGGCATGAACTTCAGACCCGGGTTGAAAAATTTCCACCCGTCGCCCACTTTAACGGCGATACAGGCATAGTGAAACAAACGCGAGTTGGCGTCACCTTGGTTCACGAATAATTCGCTGCGGTCGCCGGTATAAGTCAAATATGCTTCCATTCCGGCACCTCTCACTAAGGCACCAAACAGGAGATCAATATCCTGCACCGTCCCAACCTTACGTTTGAGCGTATCACCGGGAGAATTATTTTCTTTGAGTTTGTCTTTCTCGTCCTGCGTCATGTTCGGATCGAACGAGACGTTATTGATCTGCGTCTTTACGTACTCGAAGATCTTCGCGATCTTTTCATCACTGGTCGCCGCACCCACGGTGATCTCGGCCGCCACTCGTTTTACGTCGTCGTTCGGTTTGGTCAGATCCTTGACCCGGCCGTATACGCGAGTATTAAACTCCTTCCAGTAATCTTGCGGCGTGACGTCTTTCTTTTCGTCAGTGTAATAAACCATCACCCACGAGCGAACCTGGTTGATGGGCGGCATCCTCGGCTCCACGTGGAAGCCGGCAATGTTCGTCATGGTCGCCTTAAAGTAACCATCTTTATCCTTTTCAAACTTCACTTCAGACGGGATCTTGAATTGCTGCGCCCTCATGCCTAGCTGGCCCGGAAAAGGTCGTATCAAATAGGTAAGACTTTGTACTGGCATCACCCGTTGGAAAGGTAAGGTTAGGCTCAAAATGCTAACCGACACTACCTCGCGAAAGCGGTATTCTATAATTACACCAGGTTCGATACCGGTTACGGCAAATCCACGTGCTTTGACCTTTTCCCCGCCCGCTTTGGCAATGGTACGTTCAAATATATCTTCCTTCTTAATTTCGACGATCGAGCCGTCGGACTTGATCACGCGGGCCGTGACATCACGGATCTTACCGCCCAGGTCTCCGGAAATATCAATTTTGCTATTCTCTTCGCGGCCGCGATCGGTGAAGATCTTGATCCGCAAATAATGCTTGACCGACAATTCGTCGCCGACGCGGTCATCGACCCGAACTTCCTCAAAAATAATTTCCGAATCGGCGTCTTTCTCGACCGTTGATGCCTTTTGGGCCAACTCGGCCGGCGTGATGGGCTTCCAGTCCTGAGCACGAGCGGTGATCGCCGTCAGGGCGACCAGACAAATCGCCAATGAACAAACAGGGACAAGGGTACGAACGGAATTCATACGAAAAGCACCTTTCTAAAATGCACCACGATTCGAGGCAAAAACAATTTGGTGAAAAATAAAGGAAAAACCTAATAGTTGCAACAAAATGCCGACATTTATGGTTCCCATTAGGTGGCAATCTAACAGGCCCGGGATAGGGAGCGACGGGACCAAGATGTTACCGCACGGTGGGCCTGTACACAAGGTGAAAAGGCTTCCGCAAACGATAGCAACCATCGCGCCAGCAAATTCTCACGGTTGCTTGAAGGCGATCGCGTGATCGTCGGCCTTTCGTATCATCTCGAATAGCTGTTTGAGCGGCGCGTAGTTCGCTTTCGGAAAAAGTATGTTTCCTTTGCCGCCAAAGAAGAACGATCGGTGATAAGTCAGGGTCCGCTTATCCGGCGAGAGGCTGATCTTGATGTCCAGACCACTCACACCTTGGGTCGAGGCCGGCAAGATCGGGGCGGGCTTTTCCGCATTGTCCGGTGCGAATCCCGGCGGCAATTCGATGATGACGTCGTCTTCATCGGCCCACGGGTATTCAAAGTAAACATCGTATTTGCGCTCGCTCGCCGTGAACTGTGCGCCCGTGCTGTGTTCAAAGAATCCGGGCTGCACAAATAATCGCTTGCCGGTTCGCTGCGCGTATCCCGGTATCTTTATCTTGAAGGCATAGGCGAAATCCTTTTTGGGTTCGTTCACATTCTCGAGATGGATCTCGGTCACTTCGGCGGTCGAGAATTGCTCTTTGATCTCGTCCTTTAGGGTCTCTTCCTGCTGGTTGAGCGAATCTTCATAATTGTCGCGTTTGTGTTCGTAGGAAAAGTGCCCGGTGTATTCTAACCGGACCTCGCCCTCAAGCGTTCCATCGTCGGATAACTTGAATTTGCCGGTTCGTTTCTGTACCGATCTCTCCGGCGGACTCAATGGCGTCCGCGCCCAGATCGACATTTTGCTATCGATGAGCAAGGCGTCTTGGTCCTCTTCCCACCACACCAGCATTCCGTAAGGCACAAAACGCGAACCCGGATCGAAAAAGCGCCATTCATTCCCGATCCTGGCGGCCGCGGAAGCAAAATGGACCATATTCGCATCTCTGATCGAGCGATTGAAGAAATTCTCACTGCGATTGCCGGTAATGGCCATGGTCGCATCGATCCCCGCCGCCCGCGCCAAGGCGATCAATAGAAAATTAACGTCCCGGCTCCAACCCACCTGCCGTTTCAGTGTATCGCCCGGGTTCTTATTGTCCTTAATTTTTTCCTTTTCCTCTGCCGTCATGGACGTGTCGTACGTTAAGTTACGAATGCGGGTCTGGCAGAAATCGTAAATGCGCGCGATCCGTTCCTCGTCGGTTGACACGCCGCTGGTTACCTCGGCCGCGGTTCGCTTCACTTCGTCGTTTACTTTCACATAATCCTTGGTCCCCTCCGCATAGCTCCGGCTCAGTAGCGCCCAATAGAACTCGCCCGAAAACATGTTGTTCACCGAATAATTGATCGCCATATACGGACGTACTTCGTTTTCGGGGGGCATCTGTGGTTCTTCGTGAAACGCGGGAACATTATTGACGGTGATACGGCGGAATTTATCCTTTTCATCAACGAACCGGACATCGTTGGCCATATTGTGCCGCTGAAACTGCATCGGAAAAGCATGTGCGTTCGGACGAATGGCATAGGTCAGGGTCTGTACCGGGATCTCTTTCTGGAACGGAAGATCCATCACCGCCGAGGTGTTCGAGAAAACCTCTTTGTACCGGTATTCGACCATTACGCCCGGTTCGATACCCGGCACGGCAAACGACTTGGCCTTGATCTTAGCCTTGCCGACCTTAACGATCAGCCGTTCAAAGATGTCGGCTTGGTTTATCTCGACGATCGAGCCATCGGGTTTTATCACGCGCGCCTTCACATCTTTGATCTTTGAACGGGGCGAAGCCACCAGATCGATCTTGCTGAACTGCTCGCGGCCGCGGTCGGTAAAGATCTTGATCCGGACGTTGTATTTCAGCGCCAGATCCTCGCTGTCCTTATCATCGACCTTGACTTCCCAAAGTACGTATTCGGCATCCGCGTCCTTTTCGACAATGGGTGCCTTTTGGGCCAGTTCGGCCGGGTTGACCGGCAGCCACGGATCGTCGTCCGCGTGTACCGAAACGGGAGAACAGACGAACAGATAAGCCAATATCAGGCAGAAGGAGATGCGTGAGCGAACGGGGTCCATTTGAAAGCCTTTCCCAAGAGTCTCGAGGCAAAAAGTGTCCAAGGGGGATGCCGCAGGTCCCATCTCGGCGCGGCGCCGAAATATGCGTGACAGTTTGTTCATCCAGGCAACGCGTGCAACGTTTCGGGATGTTATCAAAGGCTAGTCAGCCAAACAAGAAAAATCACCGGCCCGAAGCGGGGAAAGGCAATGGAAAGTGGACTACGGACAATGCATGACGAAAACTGTGCAAGGCCGGAAGTCTGAACCTGACATTATCCACTGTTCATTATCCATTATCCATTATCCATTTTCCTCCCCCCCCCCTTACGGTTGCCTTAGGGCTAACGAATGATCGTCCGCCGTGCGGATCCGAGTGAATATCTCTTTAATGGACGGATAAGTCGTCTTGGAGAAAAAGATCGCGCCTTTGCCGCCAAAGAAGAACGAGCGATGATAGGTCAAAATCCGCTTATCCTCCGAAAGGCGGATCTTAATGTCCAGACCGCTTACACCCTGAGTCATCGCCGGTGTTATTGGTGCGGGATTTTCGGCATTGTCCGGTGCGAATCCCAGCGGCAACTCGATAACGACGTCGTCTTCATCGGACCACGGGTATTTAAAATAGACGTCATAGCGACGTTCGTTCGAGGTGAACCGTGCGCCCGTGCCATGTTCAAAAAATCCGGGCCGCACAAGTAATCGCTTACCGGTTCGCTGTGCATACCCTGGTATCTTGATCTTGAACGTGTAGACAAAATTCTTCTTGGGTTCATTTACGTTCTCGATATGGATATCGGTTACCTCACCGGCGGCGAACAATTCTTTGACCTCGGACTTCAAAGCCTCTTCTTGCTGGACCGACGAATTCTCATAATTGCTGAGCTTGTGCGCGTATGAGAGATGACCCGTAAATTCCAATCGGACATCGCCCTCTAACGTCCCGTCTTCGGACAACTTGAACCGACCGGTTCGCTTTCGCGCGGATTTTTCGGGCGGGGCTAACGGCGTCCGGGCCCAGACTGCCATTTTGTTGTCGATAAGCAATGCATCTTGATCCTCCTCCCACCAGACCACCATTCCGAACGGTACAAAACGCGCGCCGGGATCGTAGAATCGCC
>JBDSEC010000530.1:0-6697 GCA_039920205.1 Pyrinomonadaceae bacterium | reverse complement strand
ACCATTTGTTCAACTGCCGTCGCCAATCGGTCTAAACGCGTATTGGATTCAGCGGCGCGTTGATCTGCTTTGATCTGCGCATCGATCAAAATTTGGAACTTTTCATCAATTCGATCGAACCTTTGGTCCGCTTTGATCTGCGCATCGATCAAAATTTCGACCTTTTCATCAATCCGACTCAATCGGTCGAGCGTCGATGTGGCTAGCCGGGTCACAATATTCTCGGTCGTTTGTTGTTTAACCGTCAGATCGGCCAATTGATCGACAATAAATTCCATTTTACGGTTTAGCTCTTCTTCGCTCATATCAGCCTCCTAACACTACGAATGGATCGCCACGCGCGGCATTTCGCGGCCATCGCCGCCTTCGGCGGGCGTCGCAACGCGCAGCGAATCGGGCCAACTAACTTCCGGTACCGACCGTGGTCCGAACCGGCCTTCGTTGCCCTTCGCTTTCTCGCGCAGCGCGTGCATGATCTTTTCGGGAGTGATCGGCACCTCGTCGATGCGAACACCGACCGCGTCATAGACCGCATTCGCGATCGCCGGCATGACAGGAAGCAGCGGCCCTTGGCCCACTTCCTTCGCGCCATAAGGGCCGTTCGGATCGGGGTCTTCGATCAGGTAAGTAACGACATCGCACATCTCCAAGGTCGTCGGGCTTTTGTACTCCAGCATCGACGGAAACTTGTGGACGACGTTGCGCCGCTCGCGATAAGTCATCTCTTCCATCAAGGCCTCGCCCAATCCCATATAGACGCCGCCCTCGACCTGACCCAGGACGAGCATCGGATTAATGCTTTGCCCAATATCGTGACCGATGTAGATCTTCGGCACGGTGATCATGCCGGTCTCGGGATCGACCTCGACCTCGGCCACCGCGGCGGAATAGGAATAGGCCGGTGATGGGCCGACGCCCGCGCCCTTGAACTTGCCCGGACTGGCTGGCGGTGAATACGAGCCGACCGTGCCGATGGTGCCGAACTTGGTCTCGGCCAAAACGACGGCCTCGGCAAAGGTCACTCCCACTTCGGGATTCTCGACATCGAAAACACGGCGTTCGGCGAGCGACAGATTCGATTCGGGTACTTTCAGCTTTTCCGCGACGGCTTTGACCAGGAGTTCCCGCGCGCGTTCGGCCGCCTGTAGCGCGGCATTGCCGGTCATCAAAGTAACGCGACTGGAATAGCTGCCCAGATCCACCGGCGTCAGATCGGTATCGGCGGTGATCACGCGAATATCGAACGGGTCGATGCCCAACACCTCGGCCACGATATAGGCCAAGATCGAATCGCTACCTTGACCGATATCGGTGGAACCGCACATGACACAAACGCCGCCCTGCCGGTCCAGTCTCAACTGTACCCCGCTCTGCGGCATGTTGTTCCAATAGATCGGCAGCCCTGCGCCGCAAATATACGAACTGCACGCGATGCCGACTCCCTTCCCATACGGCAAGTTGCGATAGCGGTTCTTCCAATCAGAACCTTCCACAACCTTCTCGATACACTTGCCCAGACCCATCGAACCGATGCGCAGATAATTGGCGGTCAGCGAATTGGGTGGGCAAAGATTGTTCAACCGCATCTCGGCCGGGTCCAACTTCAGCTCTTCGGCGATCCGATCTAGTTGTATCTCCAAGCCAAAGCGCGGCTGCGGCGTTCCGTGTCCGCGCTTGGGTCCACACGGGGGTTTATTCGTAAAGGCGCGCAATCCGCGAAAACGGTATTGCGGTACTTCGTACGTGACGGTCTGCAGTGCTCCGGTATAGAAGGTCGACGCCACACCGTATGAACCGTACGCACCGCCGTCCAGGAACGACTGAAAATCAAGCGCGGTGATGGCGCCATTCTTCTTTACACCGATCTTGGATTTCATCAGCACCGGATGGCGTCCCCGATGGCAATAGAAGACCTCTTCGCGGGTCAACGTGACCTTGACCGGGCGGCCGGTGACCATCGCCAATTTGCAAACCACCACCTCGTGATTGAACGGGTCGCTCTTGCCACCAAAACCGCCGCCGTTGGGCGTCGCGATCACGCGGATATGCGATGCGGCCAAGCCCAATACTTTCGTCAGCGCGCGATGTACATAGTGCGGAGTTTGCGTGGAACTCCACAGGGTCATCTTCTCGTCGGCGTCGAAATGGGCCAGCGATGCATGCTGCTCCATCGGCAGATGCGTGTTGCCTTCATAGAAGAACACGTCCTCGCGAATGTGATCGGCGTCGGCAAATCCTTGTTCTAGATCGCCGAATTCCAGATGCACTTTCTTATGGATATTGCCTTCGTCGCCGTAGGTCTGTATGCGTGGTTCGTCGATCAGGATGGCCTCATCGATATTAGCGATCGAAGGCAGGATCTCGTACTCAACCTCGATCAAGTTGATCGCGTCGAACGCTACGTCTTCATCAATGGCCGCGACGGCCGCGACCGGGTCGCCGATAAAGCGAACCTTGTCGGTGCACAGGGCGTGTTCGTCCTGCGATACGGGCAAAATGCCATACGGGATCGGCAGATCATGGCCGGTGATGACCGCAAACACTCCAGGTAAAGCTTCGGCCTTGGAGGTGTCGATGCTCTTGATCAGCGCATGCGGATGATGCGACCGCAAAAGCTTGGCGAACAGCATGCGCGGTAGCACAATATCGTCCGCGAAAAGCGTTTGACCGGTGCATTTGGCGCGGGCGTCAACCTTGCGGAACGGTTTGCCGATGACTTCGAATTTCTCGCTCTTTGCCATAATTCTATTCGACGCCGTAAACACTCGCGCGCGGCAGTTCCATCGGTTCCCCGCGCATCTGCGCGGCGGCCAATTCGACGGCCTCGTAGATCTTGATATAGCCCGTGCAACGGCAGAGATTCCCGGCCAAGGCTTCCTTGATTTCGTGGCGGGTTGGGTTCGGGTTGTGGTCCAGCAGATCCTTGGCGACCAGCATGAACCCGGGCGTACAGTATCCGCATTGAGCTGCGCCGGTGTCGGCAAACGTGTCTTGTAGCGGATGCAATTTGCCGTTCACGGCTAGGCCTTCGACGGTAAGGACCTGCGCCCCTTCCATATCCAGCATCAGCACCAGACAGGAGAGCACCGGCTTGCCGTTCACCAGCACGGCGCAGGTGCCGCACTCGCCTAACTCGCAACCGTGCTTGGTTCCGGTCAGATTCAGGTCCTCGCGCAAGACCTCCAAAAGGGTTTTGTGCGGCGCGAACGCAACCTCGGTCTCATCTCCATTCAAGTCGAACGAGAGATGGGCTTTTTTCTTAATACCTGAATTCATGGGCAAAAATTACCGGGTCCCGTCGGCCGGCAGGGATATAATAGCGAAACAAAACATTGTAGTCGGTTGAGTGGAGGTGGGGCAAATTGATGGGGGAATTTGCGTAATGAGTAGCCCCTAGCTTCAGCTAGGGGTGAGGTTCGAAGGTTACCGGCTTTAGCCGAATTTAGAAGAGAAAAAAATCAAAATGGCTTTAGCTCAGAGCACGTAGGGCTGAAGCCAGGCGGTGGAAAACCTAATTGAAATTGCGGCTAAAGCCGGTTTCTAAATGGCTACCCACGGGCTGAAGCCCGTGGCAACTTATGAAGAGTTGACTACTCTTTTCGCCGGTTCAGAATGAAATTATCGATAAGGCGTACCTTATCCGCGAACTTCACTGCTACGGTAACGACCGCCTCGTGATCATCATCTAACCGCTCTAACTTCGCCAGGGTTTCGGCGTCATTGACCGATACATAATCGACCTTGATCCGCGGTTCGGTTTCCAGCATCGCCCGAGTGGCGCCGGCCAGCTTGGCTGCATGACGTTCGCCATTTTTCCAGGCGGCGCGTGCGGCCTTCAATGCGCGATAGATTATCGATGCGGCGGCGCGTTCTTCATCGTTCAAATAGGTGTTGCGCGACGACATGGCAAGCCCACTCTCTTCGCGCACGGTGGGCTGCATGACGATCTCGGTATCAAAAGCCAAATCGCGGGCTAAGCGCTTAACCACCACACATTGCTGATAGTCCTTTTGACCGAAAAAAGCGAAGTCTGGTCGGACGATATTTAGCAATAAAGAAACCACCGTCGCGACCCCGCGAAAATGACCCGGACGAGCGGCGCCCTCTAACTCGTCCGTCACGCCTTCGACCGAAACGTAGGTGCCGAATCCATTGGGATACATTTCCTCAACGGTGGGCGCGAAGATGTAATCGATACTGTAATCCGTGAGTTGCGCGATGTCTTGCGTCAGATCGCGCGGGTAGCCGCCGAAGTCTTCGCCTTTACCGAATTGTGTCGGATTTACAAAAATTGAGACAACAACAATGTCGCAGAGGCGGCGGGCTTCACGGACCAAGCTAAGATGGCCTTCGTGCAAAGCGCCCATGGTGGGCACCAATCCGATCGTCTTTTCCGGTTCGCGGCGAACTTTTCGCGCCACCGAGATCATTCGATGGCGCCGGTTTATGATCTCCATAAATTCTTCGCTCGCAGTTGCTAGCGCGGTTCTTGGCTGGGTTTTTCTACCGGAGTCTCCAACTCCATTTCGGCCGCGGCATCGGCCGGCAGACCATATGATTCTTCATCGCTGGGGTAAACACCGGTCCGAACGTCTTCGGCAAACCGGGTGATCGCATCGGTCATGACTTCACGCAAATTAGCATATGGCCGGACAAAGCGCGGTAGCTTTCCAAACGTCATCCCGAGCAGATCGTGCAGCACCAACACTTGAATATCGCAATCGCTGCCGGCACCGATGCCGATGGTCGGAATGGAAATTGCGGCCGTGATAAGGCGGGCGATCTCGCGCGGGACCACTTCCAACACGATCGCAAACGCGCCGGCCGCTTCCAGAGCTGTGGCGTCCTCGATCAAGGCGCGTGCGGTCTCGGCCGTCTTGCCTTGCACGCGATATCCACCCAAAGCGTTAACCGATTGCGGCGTCAAACCGATGTGTCCCATAACCGGGATCTCTTCGTCGACCAGGCGCTTGACCAACGCCGCGCGTTTGGCTCCGCCCTCAAGCTTAACCGCCTCGGCTCCGCCTTCTTTAACCAAGCGCAATGCCGTCCGCACGGCGTCGTCCGCGCCGGTGTGATAGGAACCATACGGCATGTCGGCCACCAATAACGCGCGTTGAGTTCCGCGGCGCACCGCCAGGCAGTGAGTAACGATCTGCTCGACCGTGACCGGCACGGTGTTGCCGTAACCAAAGACCACATTGCCGATGCTATCACCGACTAAAATAATGTCGATGCCGGCTTCGTCCACGATCCGGGCCGTAGGGTAGTCATAGGCGGTCAGGCAAACCAAACGCTCGCCGCGTTCTTTGCTGGCGCGCAAACTAGGGGCGGTAACTTTTTCGGGACGCTGCGGTTTCAGATAGGCCATCTTGGGTCTCGCTTGCCAAAAGGGAAACGCAGCGGACGGACGCTTGGTCATCGCCGCTGCCTGGTCGTTAGCTAGGACGTACCTGGTTCACGATATGTGGATTATAAGCACGGCGTGGAATTGGCTGCAACCGTTCGCCGACGCCGTCACACCCCGGCCTGTTTGGGCTTGGCATGGCCGGCCGGTTTCCAGCGTTTGACGGCGGCATCGTCCGAAAGGTTGATCAGCAGATCAGTGATGGTCCGATCCAAGATCGGATGGCGCAGCGATGGTTCGAGATCGAACAACGGTGTGAGCACGAACCGGCGTTCGTGCAGCCGGGGATGCGGTACTTTTAACAATTCGGTGTCGTGAAGCTGATCGCCGAAAAAGAGCAAGTCCAGATCTAGCGTGCGTGGACCAGTGCGGCCATCGCGGCGACGGCCCGCGCCGTACTCGACGCGCAGCAATCGGGCCAGCACCTGCTTGGCGGTGAAATTACGAACGTGCAGTTCCGCGACCAGGTTCAGGAACGGTGGTTGTCCCACGACACCGACGGGATCGGTCTCGTAGATCGCGGAAAGGCGGCAAACACCCAAACCGGCGTCCATCATTCCGCGCACACCCAATAACAAATAGGCCGCCCGGTCACCCAGATTCGACCCCAAACCGACGAACGCCCGGACGTAATTGTTCCTTCCGTTCCACATTAGCGCATCACGGTAATGCAATTGCTCGGAAACTCCAAAGGGTGCCGGGAAGGAATTGCGCCAGAATCATTTTGGACCCCCGCCTTAGTTGGCCGAAATAGGGACTGGACATTCTCAGCTTTGCGATCTATTTTCACGACTGGACCACTGGTTCAAATGTAAAGCCATATAGCGTTAGCGGCGTTGATAAATTGCCACTAGCTTCAGCTAGTGGACAGGTTGTCTCTCAACCGGCTTTAGCCGAATTCTTTAGTAGATAATTCCTTTTGGCTTTAGCCCTAGCCTATGAGTATGTCATTTGTGAAAGTCTAGATCCATTTCGTTTGGTCCACCAAAAACCGCGCCCCCTTACTCACCAATTCGATCCGTCCAAAAGTGTTTCAGCACATTAGGGACAACGCGATGGAAAAAGAGATCCACCTGGCGTTCATTGGCGGCTATACAGATCATGTTCACTGCTTAGTTTCGTTGGGAAGTGGACAAGAGCTCGAGAATATAGTTCGCCTCATATGAAGCGAGCCGGATTTCAGCGCTTCGAACGCTAAAGCCGATTGAAAAGACATCTGACTGAATTCGGCTAAAGCCGGAACATACCGACGCCTCCCCCTAGCTGAAGCTAGGGGCAATTTATCCACCT
>JBDSEC010000529.1:0-2881 GCA_039920205.1 Pyrinomonadaceae bacterium | reverse complement strand
GGCGGCCCGCGGCACCGGGATGCGCGCCCTGGCCGAAGCGGTCGATCAAATGATGCAGCGCGCCGGCGCCGGCACGAAGTCGTTTAAATTGGGCAGCGGTTATCCGATCATTTACGGCGAATTCGGTGCGGGTTCACGCAGCTATGTGGTTTACGGGCACTATGACGTGGCGCCGATCGGTCATTTGCCAGAGTGGTCCTACGGCCCCTTTGCCTCCACGGTGGTCGATGGCAAGTTGTACGCGCGCGGAGCGTCGAACAGCAAAGGCGATCTGGTCGCCCGCATAGCGGCGATCGAAGCCTATCAAAAATCTTTTGGCAAGCTGCCCGTTTGCCTAAAATTCCTCGTTGATGGCGAGGATGGCCTGGGCAGCCCGAGTCTGTTCCGGTTTGCGAAAGAGCACGCAGATATGCTCGCGGCCGACGGCGTGATCTGGGACGAAGGCTACAAGGACACCAAGGAACATCTGGTCATCAGCCTCGGCTTTAAGGGCATCTGTTTCCTGGAGTTGCGCGTGCAGGGACCGCGCACCGACGTGCACTCGAAATGGGGCGGCATTGTTCCCAATCCCGCCTGGCGGTTGGTACAGGCGTTGGGAACGATCACTTCGCCCAAGGGCGTGATCACTATCGATGGATTTTCATCGCACATCACGCCACCGACCGAGGAAGACGCCGAGATGCTAAAACGCATCACCTTGGACGAGACCGAGCTGCGCCGCGAATTTCGTATCACTAATTGGTTGCGCGGAATGAAGGGCAGCGGTTTGGTCAAGGAACACATCTTCGGCGCAACGGCGACCATCTGCGGTATTCAAACTGGCTATACCGAGGCGGGTCCGAAAACGGTATTGCCCGCGTACGCGATGGCACGTTTGGATTTTCGCTTGGTGCCCGATCTATCACCCGCGCTGGTGGTCAAGTTGTTGCGCGAGCACCTAGACCTGCGGGGTTTTCATGACGTCGAGATCAAGGAATTGGCTGCCGCTCCGACCGCAAAATCTTCCATGCAAACGCCGTTGGCGCGCGCGGCGATCGAGACCGCGAAAGAGATCTACGGCACGCCGCCGGTCGTCTATCCGATGGACCCGACCAGCGGCCCCATCGGCGTCGTCTGTGCTGCCAGCAACCCGATCGCACCGGTGGTCTCGTTCGGCATCAGTCACGCCGGATCGAACCCACACGGCCCGGACGAAAACATCCGCATCGACGATTTTCTGGTGAGCATAAAATACATTGGCCGGTTGATCCATCAATTGGGCCAACAGCGGAAGAAACCGAATCTTACTGGCGAGTTGAAGTCGACGAAAGAAATGGTGAGTCACGCCGTCGAATCGTGAGCAAAATTAACGGCTGCAATAATGTCGTCCCGTTCCAAGTCCTCAAAGTCGGTCAGGATCTCATCGATCGTCATCGGTGCATTCAGCAATTCGAGAATGAACCTCACTGAGTAGCGCAACCCCCGAATCGTAGGGTGACCGTGGCAGATGTTTGGATCAATTGTAATTCGATCAGCTATGTATACGGTCTGAGTCACTGACTTTGCTCCGGACACATTAAATTAGCTCCTCAGTATGACGGCAAGACTCCATCTGTGAAACTGGCAGTTTCTTCGGCGGCGCTACTTTCCAGGAACTTCGTCCTTGGGTAAATTATTGAACGCGGTCGGCGTTGGCGGATTGCCCCCGACCGGAACACAAACCAGGTCATAGTAAAATTCATCGCTAAAACCGCCGTCGAGCACGATTAGCCGACCGCGATCGATCTTTCGATGATTGACCAAGTAGTCCACCAGCCGATCAGCTAATTCTTTATAGTTACCACCCGATCGGGCCACATACATGACGATGTAACCTTGCGCATCCGGCGCTTCCTGCAACTGGAGCGCTAGGTCGTCCAGACGCGCCTTGTCGCAACTGCCCGGCTCTGAATCCTCTTCGCGGCAAAGAGTCACGCTGATACCGGCACCCGGGGAGTGGTCAAAAACCGGTACGAATGACGCCGTTCCACGATAATATTCCGCCGCTTCGCCTCTATCAACTTGTCGCGGAATAAAGACCATTTCGCCGATCTTGCCGGAAACCAAGCTGAGGATCACACCCTCGCTGTCACTGACATATCCTTCATTCCAATTCTCATTCTGCTTTTCGCGACCGTATCGCCGAAATGCTGACTGGTCCAATTTCGCCTCACTCCAAGTCAGTGCGATCGCCGGTGAAATCCGAATTGACAAGAGGACGCCCGGTCTGATCGAAGTCGGAAGCGATACCCGCCGCTCGTCCAAACGGGGCGCGTAGCTAAATTTGTAGTCACCATCTGGTAAGAAATAAACAGCCGCATCCGTTTCCCCACTATATTTTGGAGAATGGCCCATAGGCGAACGCTGGGATTCCCCCAACAGCGAAATCACGTCTTCGCGCGTTGACACGAGTGGCGAGATGCCACGCCAATCCTTGGCTTGCACGGTCAAGCCGGCAGCAAAGAAAACCACACACAGAGCGGCGATATTGAGGGGCTGGTTCATGTTGCCGGGATATATAACATAGGCGTGAACAAATGTGAAGAAACACGATCGGCAATTTCGTTGTTACCTTACCCTAACCGTCCGGTAAAACCCACGGGCGCGGATGGCCATGTCAGGTCGGTCGACCTTAACTTTCATGGTGTGTAGGGTGTTCCCTTCGGCGGCCAGGTCCGGGTAAAAGCCCAGGCGGTATTGATGCCGCAACTCTTCGGCGATCAGATCGAAGGTTTTCTTCAGGTCGGTGACTTCGCTTTTGTAGTACCGGCCGCCGCTCGTGTCGGCCAGGCGTTGGAGAAATAGACCGGCATCAGCGTCGCGTTGTTGACGGCGACCACCCTGGCCACCCTGTCCGCCGCGT
>JBDSEC010000528.1:0-10159 GCA_039920205.1 Pyrinomonadaceae bacterium | reverse complement strand
TGCATTATTCCAATGGATCCAATCTATAGGTATTAGAACCGGCGGAGCCGCCGGTATGCTGAACGCTGAAAAACCTTGCGGGTCACACGTCCCAACAACGTTCGCGTGACCCGCAAGGCTATCTTATGACTCAAACGTGCGCCTTCCAGCGTACGTTTGACGTCAACTAAACCGAAAACTTACTTGGTCGGACTAACAATAACCGTTCCACCACCGAGAGTACCGTCATCACCACTCGTCGTCGCGGCGATGATCGCACCCGCGATCGCACCACCCGCAGCCAGCAACAAGGCGGCAAACGCCCCACCACTCAAGCCACGGCTGGTCGGAGCCGTCAAACGGCTGCAACGGGTACCCGGCGCGGCCTGACCGGCCGAAGCTTCGCTACCAGCTGCGATCTGCTGATCCGTGCCGCTGCCACGCAGTGATGCCAGGCCCGATTGGGTAGCAACGACCGTGTTTCCGCATTCCAGATCAACCGTAAATACGTTTGATTGTGTAGTATCCGCCACCACCGAACCATCTCTGGTAGTGATAACAGCCGACGAACCGCTGTTGGTCGAAACCTTCAAGCGGCCAGCATCCAACATACCGGTCAAACCGGCATCGGTGAAGCTGAGCTTGAGACTGCTGTTCTGCAATAATTCGACGCGGCCTAATTTCCCGAGGCTAACAACTGCGCTGCTGTTGGCGCCGGTCGTGATCGTGCTACCGGCGAAGATCGTTCGCCCGTTGGTCGCCGGTTGGCCATCTACTGTGACCTGACCCGACACTGAAAGTTCGCCCGACAATCCGGCTTGACCCGGTGCGGCCAACACGACCATCGAGTACACGCTCAAGACCGCGACCGACAGACAGATCGCAATGGACTTGCGGCTCCATGCTCTGCTGATCATTATCTATCCTCCCGTTATTGAAACGAAATTTTCCAAGCGCGCCACAAGCCTCTCCGGCTCGTAGGAGACATGTTGCTTAAAGAAACATGTGCTATGTCTCGACTGATTGTTCGACCCGCGCGAAACTCTTGCATTTACGCAAAATATAGCGACGGCCAGTCATTACGACTGTCCATCAAAATAACTTGTACCCGAAATCCGTATCCGGTGTCAATGATTCCCCAACGTATGCCATAAAAACAGCACACCCAGCGAATCCTTACGAACCGCCGAGCCATCCAGTTCGGAAGGCCCGGCGTATCGCAAAACCTATTAGATACTACTTGGTCGGGCTAACTACGGTGGTGTTTCCGCCGTCACTGTTGAGGTCGTTGTTATCGCCACCGGCAATAACTACCGCAACGATCGCGCCGCCCGCAGCCAATAACAAGGCCGCCAAGGCACCGCCGCTCAAGCTACCAAAAGCCGGTGCGGTTTCGATCTTCGTACAACGTGATCCCGGTGCGGCCTGTCCAGCGGAAGCACTGCTGCCCGCGGCAACCTGGGTGTCAATACCGCTACCGCGTAAAGCTGCGATGCCGGTCTGAGTTGCTACCGTGGTGTTGCCACATTCAACGTCGACCGTAAAAAGGTCGGTTTGTGTACTGTCGGCAACGACTACGCCGTCTTTGGTGGTTACGGTCGCAGTAGTTCCGGCAGCGCTATTAACGCGAACCCGGCCCGCGTCCAATTGCGTGCTGAACGAACCATCCGTGAATGCGATCTTCACGCTCGAGTTGGCTAGGACTTCCACCCGGCCCAATTTGCCTAGGCTAACCACTGCGCTGCTATTTGCGCCTGTCGTAACCGTGCTATCCGAGAAGATGGTTGCGCCGGAAATCGCCGACTGGCCGTTCAGGCTCACTTGACCCGAAACCGAAAGCTCGCCAGACGAGCGTTGCGCTCCGGGCGCGGCCAACACCGCCATCGAGTACACGCTCAAGACCGCCACCGCCAATGTGACTGCAATCGACTTGCGGCTCCATGATCTGCTGATCATTATCTCTCCTCCCGTTCCTGTACCGATATAACTTAAAGGTGTCAATACGTCCAGCCGAGGCCGGACAAGAAAATCTCAAAACCAAGAATGATGGCGAACCATCAAGGGTTACAACGTCTTGCACTTTTTACACGAATCGCACGCGCATGTCAACAAATGATTGTCACTATTAACTTTCCGTCCACATTTTTCTTCGGGTGACGGTCGGTTTTTGTGAAAATCCTGCCTCTCATTTAGGCGCTGGGTCGGTATTCTGCCCTTCATCTTGGTAGATCCTGACGACCGGGACGCCATCCGCCCGGACATAACCACGATACATCCCTTCGCTATTAAATGTAAGGGTCATGTTTCCCAGCCGATCAATGCCAATAGCACCGCCCTCACCGCCAACTTTCTTCAATTTTCCTAAGATAACCAGCCGGGCCGCCTCTTCAATCGGTCGCGCTTGATAGGCCATTAGCGCCGAAATATCATGGGCGACGGCCCAACGAATGAAGAATTCCCCGTCGCCAGTGGCCGAAATTGCACAGGTTTCGTTATTGGCGTAAGTCCCGGCGCCGATTATCGGCGAATCACCGATCCGCCCTGGACGCTTGTTGGTCTTTCCGCCGGTCGACGTGCCGGCCGCCAAATTCCCCGATTTGTCCAGCGCCACCGCCCCAACGGTACCAAACCGATTAACGGCCTGATTACGAGCATCCGTTGCCAGCCCCAGCTGCGACACGGTTCCCTTCGGCGCGGGCGCTGCCTTCTCGGCTGCTTTGGCTTTTTGCAAGTCGTTCCAACGCCGTTCAGTGTAGAAATATTCGGCGGGGACCAGTGACACCCCCTGTTGTTTCGCGAACACTTCGGCGCCATCTCCCGCGATCAAAACATGTGGGCTCTTTTCCATGACCAGACGGGCCAAACTAATGGGGTTCTTGATGTGTCTTACGCCCGCAACGGCGCCGGCCTTCATCGTGTTCCCTTCCATGATCGACGCATCAAGCTCGTTAGTGCCTTCCGAGGTAAAGACGGCGCCTTTACCCGCGTTGAACAACGGTGAATCTTCTAGGAGTTTGATCGCGGCCTCGACCGCATCCAGGGCGGTTCCGTTGCTCTTTAGAATGTTGTACCCGGCCAAAAGGGCCTCGGTTAATTTGGCGCGGTATTCCCGTTCCAACTCGGGCGTCATTTCACTTCGCCGCAAGGTTCCGGCCCCGCCATGGATAACAAAACCGAACGGTGGCGTTTTGTCGCGATCGGGATTTGGACCAATATCGCCAGGCCCGGTTTTGCCTCCCTTGACCGCAGGCCGCTGGGCGCTTACCGGCAAGGCCGCAAACACAAACGAGATGACCAACCCCGCGGTTAGCAAACGATACTTTGACTTATGCATTGGTCTGAACATTTTGCCACCTAAATTCGGTTTATGGATGACCCGTAAGATGCGCGGTACCTGAAAGCGCGGTTCCGGACCTAAGGTGATTTCCCGGTCTTCTGCGGTGTGGACGGGACCCTTTCGCCTGCTCCGACCACGCCATCGACGGACTTTACTTTGCGCTCGTTTTCGATCAAATCCGACTGTTCGTACGGATCCAGGCGGGCAAAAACATAGAAGATCTCGGCCGTCCGGACGCGTCCCAAAAAACGATAAGTATTGTCGATGATCTGGCCCATTTTGGCCTTTGCCAGAACGGGAGGAACTTCAAATATCGTGTGCAGTTCATCCGCGGTAACGGCCTCCAACTCCGGCAAATAATCGTTCCCGCTTTCGCGCGCCAGCTTCAAAGCGACCTCGCGCAAGGCCTTGATCCGATTCATATTCCGCAGGTAATAATCGCGGCGGATCTCGCGGCGGCTGATCCGGTCATCAACAACTTCTTCTTCATCTTTAAGGTATTGAAAATAAGCGCGAACGTTTGGTCCAAACTCTTGATCGGCACCGTCGGCGGTGGTCGTCTGCCCCCGGCACAAACCCACCGTCGCCAGCAAAATAGCGGCGGCTCCCAAGTAGACTAGTCGTGACATCCGTGTGCTCATTACGAGGAAAGCACGCCCGCCACAACACTCGGGAGACAAAAAAGGCCGATGCGCGCCTCAAAAGATTACCACATTGCGAAAATCTTGACATTCCCGGTTCTAAGCAAATGATTCGGCGGGCAACCACGCCAACTTGAAGGGCGAGAACTATTTCAACCGGCGCTAGTCCCCAAAGGCCACATTCCGACCGACGACAGGTTCATCGCAAATCCCAAATAAGGTTCAAGTGACCTTTTACTTCTTGGGGATTGCTTTAGGGCGTGCCGCTTTTTTTGTTTTAGTTGATCTCGCCGTCGACCTGAGCGCAGCCAGCACCTTTTCACCACGGGGTGAAAGGCGATACCCGGGCCGGAGGCTCTCAGTCAATCCCAGCGCCTTTAACCGCCGCACCTGCGGTTTGAAGGTGAGGTTGTCCAGACCGACCGAACGCGCCAGTATGATCGCGTGCGTTTGTGGCTGATCCTTGATCATTTGTAAATATAGTTGCGACCAGGGGCCTCGCTTGCTGGTCGCGTCCATCCCAGCGAGTTTGTCCATCAGCGCAGACAATTCATCTGCGGTGAGATCGCTCGATTCACGAAGGGCGACGCGTGGATCCTCGCCCACAAAATGTAGACGGATCCGATAGATCTCGCCGTCACGATCATGAGCGCGGATCTCGTCCAACAACGCTTTCTTATTGGCGAATCCTGCCGCACGCGCGTCCTTCTCGGTGATCTTATCCTCGGTCACCACGTCAATGGCGTCGATCCCGAGCACACCCTTTCGGGTCATCTGCGTGCCGCCTTTTTTCACTGTGGCCTTACGCCAACGGCGAAACAGGACGGTGATCTTTCCAGCGATTATCTGGTCTATGATCTCGTTGCGCAGGAGCATTAATTCGATCCTTCCAGATCAGTGACGCGTATCGCCGCCGATCAATCTAATGGCGTGGGAAAGCACTGGTTTGATAACGGCAAACGATTCCTTTACGCCGGCCGGTGATCCCGGAAGATTTACGATCAGCGTATCCAGGCAGATACCACAAACGCCACGGGACAACATCGCTTTGGGATTCGCGGCGCGCATTGCTTCCGCTAATCCCGGGGCTTCCCGATCGATGACGGCCCGCGTGGCTTCCGGAGTGTTGTCCCGTGGGCCAAATCCGGTCCCTCCGGCGGTTATGATCAGATCTATCTCTGGTCGCCTGGTTAAGGCTCGCAAAGTATCGGTTAGCGGCTCTAGGTCATCCGAAACAACCAACGATTCAACGATCTCGGCTCCGGATTCGCGCAAGGCCGCAATCAACACCGGCCCCGACAGGTCCTCTTGTTCGCCCCGACTGCAGCGGTCGCTGACGGTGATCGCAATGGCTCGGAATGGGTTCATGCAGTGACTAAACTATTGACAACACTGGGCTTGTGGCCGTACCTGAATAAAGGTGTTGACATGGGAATTCGCCTGGGTATAATCGCAAATGTCGTGGATGGAGCATCGTCCCGCTGTTCTACAGTAGTGCCGGTGGTATCATTCGCGTGTTAGTTAGTACAATCTAACCCGCCCGTGCCAGTTCGTTCGCCGACGCCACCCCCCGGATTCGCAACCTTCGAGCTGGCACTGCTATTTCTACGCGAAATAACTTCCACTTTAGCCATATACCGCAACAGCGGACCCGGCGATTTCACGCCCGGTCCGCTGATAAAATTTTCAACTCAAAGATCGCGGGCTATTCGGCCGCACGCGCGGCCTTTCGGCTAGCAGGCTTATCCGCCTCTTCCCCGCTTATGGGCGAAGCCTTGGCGGGCAAACCCAGGGCCGCGCGGACATCCTTCTCGATGCGATCCCGCAGGTCCAGATTATCCTTCAGGGTCTGCTTTGAGTTTTCGCGGCCCTGACCCAAACGTTCGCCTTGATACGAGAACCAGGCGCCGGCTTTTTCGACGATCTTGTGGACCACGGCCAGGTCCAGCATGTCGCCTTCGCGCGAGATGCCTTCGCCATACATAATGTCGAATTCACAATCACGGAATGGCGGCGCGACCTTGTTCTTGGCCACCTTAACCTTGGTACGGTTGCCGGTAATGCGGTCGGCGTCCTTGATCGCGCCGATGCGGCGAATATCCAAACGAACGCTGGCATAAAACTTCAGCGCCTTACCACCACTAGTGGTTTCCGGCGAGCCGAACATAACCCCGATCTTTTCGCGGATCTGGTTGATGAAAATAAAGCACGTGTTTGATTGAGCCACGATGGCGGTCAATTTACGTAACGCTTGCGACATCAAACGCGCCTGCAGGCCGGGCAACGAATCGCCCATTTCACCGTCGAGTTCCGCACGTGGCACTAAGGCCGCGACCGAGTCGATGACGATCACGTCCACGCTGTTGGAACGGACCAGGGTCTCGGCGATCTCTAGCGCCTGTTCGCCGGAATCCGGTTGCGAGATAAGCAGGTCATTGATATTCACGCCCAGTTTGCCGGAGTATTCGGCGTCCATGGCGTGTTCGGCGTCAATGTAGGCCGCGATGCCGCCGGCCTTCTGCGCCTCGGCCACAATATGCAGGGCCAACGTCGTTTTGCCGGAACTCTCCGGGCCGTAGATCTCGATCACCCGGCCCCGCGGTACCCCGCCGATGCCGATCGCCGCGTCCAAGCTAAGCGAGGTGGTCGAAATGGCGCCGATGTCAGAGACCTGGCGCTCGCCCAAACGCATGATCGAGCCCTTGCCGAACTTCTTTTCGATGTTGGCCAAGGCCGATTCGATCGCGCGGCCTTTGTCCATCCCCAGCCTGTCTTCTGCCATGTTATATATCACCTTTTCGGCTCCTCTTCTGGCGTAGTTTAGTCCGGTCAATTTCCCGCCCCCGTCGTTAATTTGATTAGAACGAGGACAGGATAACACACGTTACGCAAGAATGGAACAGTGTTTCACGCTTGAAACGTATTTTATTTTTCGCGCATTAGGCCGGATCTGAGCGGGCCTTTCCGCGCGGTCACGAAGGGCAGCGGAAGGTCAATAAGTAACCCGACGAAACGCCGCCATGTGAATATCATTTTCGGCCGCGTGGGGCAAGTAAAATGCGGACGCTTAGAAAGAAAAAAGACTTCGGCCGGTGCGCTCTTCAAATTGTTCGGCCATCGACGGCACCCCGCCCGAGCTTTCGTCCTTGCTCAACCGCTCGACCCGCCACATCGGAAAGAACTGATCACCCAAGCCGATGAACGGCTCGTCGTTCTTGACCGCACGTGTCCAATCGTCGAACGCGTTCAGGTCGATCCCGCGGATAAACACTCCCGCGGCATTTATCTCACCCAATACACCCCAGCACTTTTCCCGAGGAGTGTGCAAGACCACCACGACCGGTGTGCCCGATTCGATCCCGTAATTAGAGTTGATTAGTTCTGCCATTTTTTCTGCTTAGATTTCCGTGTGAGAATCTACCTTCTTCAACAGTTTACGACTCAACTTATCTTCCGACATCAGTCGTTGATATTCAAGTTCTAACTCTTCCAGCGAGGCAGCAAAATCTGTAAAATCAATTTGAATGTTGAATGTTTCGAGTACATGCGAAGCCGAACCAGCGATCTGTCCGGATTCGACCTCTAGTGAAGCCGGGCCGATGCCCTGAATGGCCTCAATGGCCTGGCGGCCAATAAGGGCTTCGCGTAATTTACCACAAGCGTCAATCGTATCGGTGGTTTTATCGACAATGCCGGTTTCGTCGGATAAACCGCTTTCGATACCTAGCCCTTTCGGCAAATGTTCACGAATGAAATTCAACCGCTCCAACGCTTTATCGACCTCACTGAATCCTTTGTCGATATGTGAAAAATCAATTCGATCAAGGTCGTACACCAAAGGCGAAAGCGTGTTCTGCAACTGAATCAACTCGATCTCAGTCCCCATCACAAAATAGCGAGCAAATTGTTTCTGCGCGATTTGGCGTGCGTTTAACAGCTTATTGCGTACCCCGGTAAGTTGCTCACTCGCCGTTTCTCCAATTCGACTCAACACCGATTCTATCTGTCGTTGTCGGTCGGTCAATTCGCGACAGCGTTTATTGACCAATTTTAGCGTCGCTTTGTAGCTTTCGGCCGACCGAGCAAACCGGTTCTGGACCTCACGGTTTTTAAGGGTATAGGCGATCATGAGCGCGACAATAACGGCGAATGGCCCAATCAGTATCAGAATGAACATCAATACGTCCGCGCTAACAATGCCGTTGATCACCGCCGCGACAATGACAGAAAGAACAATTGCCGCGCCAATAGTTACTTGCAACGTTGGCGCCCAACCGCGAAAACGCAAGGGCCGTTTCGGGTCGAGCAAACCGCAATTCGAACAAAATTCCGCCACCGGCGAAACCGAGAATTTGCAGCTTTGGCAAGTTAACAGGCTGGGCATAGTGAGCAGAGTAAAACAAATGTTTCGGCCAAATTAAATTCACTGCGGATCAAGAAAATTCCGTACGAGCGTTCCTACACGAGTTATAGCATCTCGTTTATTCGTCGATTTTTCAATCTCCGTCACGATGGCCGAACCGACGATCGCGGCATCCGCGTAGCGCCAGACATCCGCCACCTGGTCATGTGTCGAAATGCCAAAGCCCACAGCTATCGGCAAATTAGAATATTTCCGCATTCGTTCTGCCAATGTTTCGGCGTCGCGCGTCATTTCCGCGCGCGCGCCCGTCACCCCGGCTCGGGCGACCGCATAAATAAAACCGCTGGCGCGCTCGGCGATCAATTGCAATCGCAGATCGGTCGAAGTGGGCGCAACCAGAAATATGGTATCCAGATCGTGGGCGCGGAGCGCTGCGGTGAACTCAGTGGCCTCTTCCGGGATCAAGTCGGTAACCAAAACGCCATCAACGCCCGCGGCCTGCGCATCCCGGGCCAAGCGTTCGATACCATACCGCAGCAACGGATTGTAATAGCTGAACAGGACCGTTGGGACTGGTTGCTCGGACTGGGCCGCCGCGATGGTTTGCAAGATCTCTTTGATTCCAAAACCATGCCGTAAGGCACGTTCGGACGCCCGCTGGATCGTCGGTCCATCGGCCATCGGGTCGCTGAACGGAACGCCGACCTCGATCACGGTGGCGCCCGCGTGGGCCAGTTCAACTAACAGCGCGCGCGTAGTTTCCAGATCGGGATCACCGGCCGTGATGAAAGGAATGAAACCCTTGCGCCCGTCGACTTTAAGTTTGGAAAAAGCGGCGGCAATCCGGCTCATTTAGTGCCATCCTGGCCGGATGAAGATTCCGCGCGGTCCAAAATCTCTTGAACCGTATTCACATCCTTATCGCCACGACCCGAAAGATTAACGATCACGATCTGGTCCCGGGGCATCTTGGCCGCGACCTTAAGCGCGTGGGCGACCGCGTGGGACGATTCCAGCGCGGGAATAATCCCTTCGCGTTGGGAAAGCGTCTGAAACGCGGCCAGGGCCTCGGCATCGGTCGCGGATACATACTCTACCCGGCCGGCGTCATGCAAGAAGGCATGTTCCGGACCGATCGAGGGGTAATCCAATCCAGCGGATATCGAATGCGTCGCGGCGATCTGGCCGTTGTCGTCCTGTAGGACGTAACTCTTGGTTCCCTGCAACACGCCCGGCAGGCCACCCCCCGCTTGATTGAACCGCGCGGCATGTTCGCCCAATCCATCACCGCGACCGCCGGCCTCGACCCCGATCATGCGCACTCCCCGGTCATTCAGGAACGGATGGAACAGCCCGATCGAGTTCGATCCGCCGCCGACACAAGCGATCAGGCAATCCGGCAGGCGGCCCTCAACCTCTAAGATCTGCGCGCGCGCCTCCTGGCCGATCACACTCTGAAAATCACGCACCATCTGCGGATACGGGTGCGGTCCCAACGCACTGCCCAGCAGATAGTAGGTATCCGCCACATTGGTGACCCAATCCCGCAGCGCTTCGTTGATCGCGTCCTTTAAGGTTTGCGCGCCGGCGGTGACTTCACTCACCTCGGCACCCAGTAACCGCATTCGAAAGACATTCAAGGCCTGGCGCTTCACATCCTCGGCGCCCATGTAGACCACACATTGCATGCCGAACAGCGCGCAAACCGTCGCCGTCGCAACACCGTGCTGGCCCGCGCCCGTTTCGGCGATGATGCGCGGTTTGCCCAGGCGGCGGGCGAGAAGAACCTGCCCCAAGGCGTTGTTGATCTTGTGCGAACCGGTGTGCGAGAGGTCTTCG